>JBKGZD010000030.1:0-20158 GCA_046545795.1 Bacteroidales bacterium
ATATTTGCTTCAATATTCATTTTTCTGTATTGAATATAACCATCTATAAGTGTTGGTTCTTCTTTGGTATCATCCTTGAAATCAACATCAATACCTGTTGAAAATATTTGAGTATCGTCATAATCTATAGCGAAATCAATACTTCCCGATTTTGAAGTAGTTTCAATGTCTCCTGTAAAGGTAAATGGATTTAATAATACTGAAGCATTTAATGCTAAAGGATCTCCATTATTATCATCCCATTCTGCTGTCATATTTAAATTAACATGCTCTGTACCGTCAATAACAAGGTCTGCCTCAATAGCGGTAGGTTGATAATATACAGAATCTCCATCATCAATTTCCTGATCTTCATAATTGTCGATGGTTAAAGTTGCATTGTTCTCACCCATATTCGTTGAGTCGGCGGGGAAAACAATGATAATTTCATCTTGAGAATTGTCTTCATAACTCCACTGTGATGCATCGTTGTCCCACTCATATGTTCCTGTGCGACTGTCGAAATCAAAAGATGTTTTCGCTGTTGATTTAACACTTTTATCAATTGGCAGAGCATATTCCTTGATATTAGAGATAACCTGGTTCTCTTTTGTGCTTTTTTGATCTGCAAAAGGATCATCCATATTCTCAAGGGTTGCAAGGGCAACCATTCCTTCAGCCTGTGACATTTCTTCAAAGTCGGAAGCCATTTGGTCATCCATTTCCTGAAGCGCTTCCTTACCTTCTTCATAGCTCAGTTTGTCGTCTTCATCATCTTCACATGCAGTGAAAAATCCAACTGACACTATTAATCCGAATAATACAAGTTTTTTTAATGTTTTCATAATTCGATGTTTTTGGTTTGTTAATAATAAGATGTATTTTATTTGAGATGCGTTGCGTTTATTAATTAAGCAAATTCCAGACCAAACTTTTACTGTTATAAATACAATTGATCATATTTAATTGAAAGGTATATTCATTGTACTCATTTCCTTAGCTATATTAGAAACTTCAGTTGTTTTAACATCACTTATCATATCAAAAACAAATAATGAAGAATCAGATGAAAATATCATAATCGATTCATTCCAATTATTAGGGTATTCTTTTGCTAAAATATGCTTTTCTCCCTGCATTTCTTGCTCTGTTTCGATTACATGGAACTGGCGTGTTATTAAAGCCTCCATAATATCATTTTTTGCCTTTAGGTTATCAATACCTGAATTATCTTTTTTCTTATGCAGAATTAGTAGATTTATTAAATGAACGTTATATTCTTTTTGAATATTTTTTAGTCTTTCATCTGAGAAAAAATTTGAAATAAGAAATTTAGGCATCGATACAAAAACGACACCTGTTTTCCCTTTATATTGTTCTGATATTTCCTGCATCTCGCTTTTAGGAGGTTTATTATTGTAATTGGCCAGATATAGGAATGTAAACACTATAATAATAAAACCAGTTATGGCTCCTATTATAAAGTTTCTTTGCATGTTTTATGAATTTAATAAATGAGTATACGAACTAATACGGAAATTGTTATCAATTATTATTTTTGTAATTTAAAATTATAATAAAATATGCAGCATTTGGGTAAATACCTGATTATAATTGGGATAATTATTCTTGTCATAGGACTTATTTTAGTTTTATTTGGAAACAAACTAAGTTGGTTTGGAAATTTACCTGGAGATATAAAAATAAAAAAAGAAAACTTCGTTCTTTATGCTCCAATTACCTCGATGATATTAATAAGTGCCTTTATTAGCTTATTACTCTGGATTTTTTCGAAAATTAAGTTTTGAAGCCGCTGGTATTTATTGTGTTTTACCGAATTTTTTACCATATTTACAATTTACTTGTCAATCTCAGTTAAGTTGGTAGTAATTATTTTTCTGTAAACAATTAAATCCCAAAAAATAATCAACTATGAAACCAGCACGTTTTTTTCTTCCGTTAAGTACTTTTTTATTAAGACTTGGTGTATTATTTTATATTTATGTTAATTACTTTAATACAGTCTTAGAGTTTAATTATGAACATCACGAATTTTACCTGGCTTCTGTCTTAGTCATCTTTGGTGTATTGTTTTTTATAGGATTATTTATGCAAAAACAAACACTAACGGTATTATCATCGCTGATACTGTTTTTATTTTCATTGTATAAAATATTTACTTATACGGGGTCATTAGGAAGTTCATCATTCATATCACTGCTGTTTTTCGGAATGATAGTATTTTTCTTTTTATGCAAAGGAAACCGTAATTAATTTTTATCTTTACTATTTCTATTATTAACTTTGCTTTTTCTTTAATCAACAAATAACTCTTTATTTTATGTTTAATATTGCTTTATTTGGCCCTCCTGGTGCCGGGAAGGGGACTCAGTCGCGAATGCTTGTGGAAAAATATAACCTCGCCTATATTTCTACCGGCGATATTCTCCGCGAGGAAATTAAACAACAAACTCCACTGGGATTAAGAGCAAAGGAAGTTATCGAAAGAGGAGAATTGGTTTCTGATGACATTATCGTGCAAATAATTGAAAAGAAAATCAAGACAAATACACAAGTGAATGGTTTTCTTTTTGATGGCTTTCCAAGGACTGTTATTCAGGCTTATATTCTTGAAGGTTTGTTACTTAAATTAAATACATCTCTATCTTGCATGATAAGTCTGGAGGTTCCGGAAGATGAGCTTATGAAAAGAATGATAGACAGAGCAAAGAAAGAAAACAGGAGTGATGATACAAAAGAAGTAATTAAAAACAGGTTAAAAGAATATAAGAATAAAACCGTTCCAGTTTCTAACTTTTATAAAGAAAAAGGAATTTATTATGAAATTGATGGTATTGGTACAGTTGAGGAGATTTTTAATCGAATTACCAACACCATTGAACATTCATTGACGAAGCAATGGTTGAATGTTGTTTTATATGGACCACCTGGTTCGGGCAAAGATACACAGGGCAGAATGCTGGCAGAAAAACATAATCTTATCTATATTTCGGCTGGTTCACAACTACGGGAAGAAATTAAGAAAGGAACTGAAATGGGGAGAGCGGCTCAATTATATATGGAAAAAGGAGATATAGTGCCGGATGAATTTGCTATACGCCTTATTGAAAAGCAGATCAAAACTCACCCAAATGCCCGTGGTTTCTTTTTTAAAGGATTCCCCAAGACAATTGTGCAAGCTTATATTTTGGATGGACTGCTGCGAAAATTAAACACAAGTGTGTCATGTCTTTTCAATTTGCATGTACCCACCCTGGTATCTATTAAGCGATTAACATCACGAGGAAATACGCCGGCTAAAAGACCTTATGACAAAGAAGTGGAAACAATAATCCGCCGGATGGAACAATTCCAGGAAAAAACAGCTCCAGTACTTGACTATTATAGAAAGCAAAAGCCCATTTATGATATTGATGGAATTGGCTCAAAAGAGGAAGTCTTTAATAGGTTATCAGATAAACTTGAATTAGCGTTTAGAAACCTTCGCTAATCTCTCTTTAGAAGTTTGAACTTTATGGATGTTATAAACGAATTGAATATTTTAGGGTTTATAGTTGGTCTTGGCTCCTTTTTTTTAACAGGAATTTTTCACCCGATTGTAAAATACGTGGAATACCACTATGGAAAAAAATCATGGCCTGTATTCTTTTTTACAGGTTTAATTTTAGCAATTGTGTCAGGTTTTCTGCAGCACACTTTATTAACAGTATTCACCGGGGTAACTGCCTTTGCTTTGTTTTGGAGTACCCTGGAAATTTTCAAGCAGCACAAAAGGGTTATAAAAGGCCAGGCTAAAGCTAACCCTAAAAGGAAATATAAGAAGTAATGATTTTGTCGTTAATTACATACGATTTTACAGGGATAATTGTAGGGGCAGCCACTTTCCTGATTATTGCTTTAGGACGATATACTACAATAAAAGCTGAATATTACTTTACAAAAAGATTCTGGATTGGTTTTCTAATTATAGGAATCATGGGAGTTTTAGGCTCATTAATTGTGGAGTCTATGATTCTTTCTTCTGTATTAAGTATTTTGGGGTTCACTTATTTATGGGGGATAGGTGAAATTATTGAGCAGGAGAAAAGAGTGGAAAAAGGATGGTATCCTAAAAATCCAAAACGCAAGTAAAGTTAATCCTGTCGTTGCAGCCTCAGCATTAAATGAAAAATGTTTTTCAGTCTACCTTGATGAAGGCAAGTATAATAGCCACTGTATTCTTTCTTTCTGATTTTTTGTTTGAATTATACCATTGCTATATTGGTGCTGTTTTCACAAAATAATTATATTTGTCCTAATAGAAACAATATATAATTACATGTTTTTCGTAAGCACTGTTACATCCTTCGTCCCATATCTGCTTCTTTTAGGAGTTTTTGTGACTTTTATGTTCGGTAAACCCTCTGATGACAATGACTCCAGGGTGAACAGTGAAATTGAAGCACAGGATCAGTTTTTTAAAAACAATCTGGATATTGATGAAGAAAAGAATGTATATATCCATTCTGAAGATAATTGTAAATTTAAAACGCAATCCAGGAACACAATATCAGACACAAAAACAGTTCTTACGCCAAATACAGGATTTTTTCTCAGCAAAAGTCTAAAATATTTAGATTCTTATCATCCCATAAGAAAAATATCGTTTTTTTATTCAAACACAGGACTAAGAGCCCCTCCAGAAGCTATATAATCCATTATTTTCTTGCTTATTCCTGAATACTAAAACTACGTTCTTATGAGATTAGTTGCAACAATCATTTCATTGTTATTGGCTTTTTTCAATTCTTTTTCTTACGGCCAGTTACAAGATTCAAAAAATGATACCCTTCTTTTAGACGAATTTTATATTGAAGACATTATAGTAACAGCAAATAAAATCGAGGAGAAGGCAAAAAAATTGCCGCTATCGGTTTCAACTATAACGGGTCTTCAAAAAGATGCAAAAAATATAGAAACCCTTACTGACTTAACATCAGTTTCACCGGGGTTTCATATGCCTGATTATGGAACGGGTTTAACATCTCCCATATACATCAGAGGCATAGGTTCCCGGATTAATGAACCCGCTGTAGCTTTGTATGTTGATGATATTCCTTATTTTGATAAGGCAACATTTAATTTTGACCTTTACGATATTGATAGAATAGAAATATTAAGAGGTCCGCAGGGTACTTTATACGGTAAAAATTCACTTGGAGGCTTAATAAAAGTACATACAAAACCACCCAAACAATACAGCCAGACTGAATTTTCATTGGGCTATGGGACATATGATAATCGCAGGATTTATTTGAAGCAACATCTACCTGTGATTGAAGATAGATTATCAATATCTGTTGCCGGGAATTATAATTTTGAAGAAGGCTACTATAAGAATGATTTCAATGATGAGCATATAGGCGGGAAAGATAATATTAACGGACGTTTACATACAAATTATAAAATTGACGAAACCGCGAATCTGGAATTTATTTTTGATATCAGTGATAATTCATATAACGGGTATCCTTATGCGCACATTGAAGGAGATAATTCATCTCCATCTGTAAATTATAACCGCGATAGTGATTATAGAAGAAAGCTAATGACTTCCGGCATGGTTTATGAAAAAAGATGGGATAAACTAAAGATTAAATCAATATCTTCTTTTCAATACTTTGATGATTTTCAGGACATTGACCAGGATTTTACTCCAAAGGACTATTTTCATGTAATTCAAGACAGGAATAACCAATATTATACCCAGGAGATTAATGTTTCTCATGTTAATAATAGCGGACTTGAGCTTATGGGAGGAATGTTTGGATATTACCAGGATAAAGATAAACAGGTAGACCTTTATTATGGGGAAGATGCTGTGTCTCTGTTTAATCTCCCTGCAAAGATGTCCAAGTACAAAGATTATGAATTTAAAACTACGGGTATAGCGATTTTTGGTCAATTTACATACAATAACTTATTGATTCCAGATCTAAATTTAACTGGAGGGCTGAGATTTGCATATGAAAGCACCCGCATGGATTATGTTTATGATCTGGATGTCTCTGGTAATCAGACAACGCAAGATGAGCTGAATGAAGAAATGAGTGAACCGGTCTGGCTTCCGAAGTTTTCTCTCAGTTATAATCTGTCAGACAAAATATCTCATTATATTACTTTTACCAAAGGGTATAAGAGTGGAGGCTTTAATTCAACAATAGAGCGTGAAGAAGACGTTACTTTTGGTCCTGAGCATAGTACCAATTACGAATTAGGAGTTAAGGGTAATTTCTTCAGTAATTCATTGAGTACCGATTTAGCCGTATTTTATATTGACTGGCAAGATCAGCAGGTATATCAACCTGTGCCAAGCGGCCAGGGGTCAATGCTCAAAAATGCAGGGGAATCTCACAGTAAGGGAATGGAGCTTGAGGCCAAATACAGACCTCTGAAAAACCTGGTCTTTTTTGCGAATAGTGCTTTAACCGAAGCCAAGTATGACAAATTTATTAGAGACGAAGACGAGGGAATAGATTATTCAGGGAATTATATCCCTTATATTCCCCGGATGACTTTTAATATAGGAAGCAATTTAAGAATTCCACTTAACAAAGATATTCTGAAAGAAACAAGAATTGGATTAGACTACCGGGGAGTTGGAAAACATTACTGGAATGATGAAAATACTTTAGAGGAAAACTATTATGGGCTGATAAATTTCAATGTCATGGCAGTTTTGGACAAGTTTAAAGTTACTTTGTGGGGCAAAAATATATTTAACAGAACTTATGATGTTTTTCTATTCGAATTTTCTCCCCTGCAGAATATTTATGCACAACAGGGTCACCCGGCAAGGTTTGGGATTACAATTTCCACAAACTTTAAGTAAAATTTTCTGAAAATGAATTAAAATGACGGTAAAACAAAAATACAGCATACTTTTCAGCCTTTATCTTGCTCAATCCATCCCAATGAGCTTTTTCTCAACTGTATTACCAGTGATTATGCGGATGGAAAATTATTCTCTCGCAAGCATTGGTTTATTGCAGTTGATTAAAATTCCATGGATACTGAAATTTCTCTGGGCTCCGTTGGTGGACAGAAATGCAGAAAATAACATGCATTACAGAAGATGGATTATAAGCGCAGAGATATTTTATGCGGTTGTGATAGTTGCCATTGGATTTTTTAATTTGGATACTCAGTTTACCACAATTATTGTTTTGATGATTATGGCTTTCATGCTTTCTGCAACGCAAGATATTGCCTCAGATGCTTTAGCTGTAAGAATACTAAAAAAGAAGGAAAGAAGTTATGGAAACAGCCTCCAATCTTCGGGTAATTTCCTGGGTACACTAATAGGAAGCGGTGTGCTTTTGATGCTATATTCTATGATGGGGTGGACATATTTGATGTTTCTGTTAAGTGCTATCGTACTGCTGGCATTAATTCCGATATCACGATACAGACAAAAGAGCGTTAAAAGTGCCAAAGAAGAAATTGCCAATGCTCAACCCAAAAAAAGGGTTTCGCTAAAAGACATTCCAGGATTTTTCCAGCAACCAAAAATTGGGAGAAGGGTTGTGCTTTTGGTTCTGATTTATTCAGGAATTGTAGGTATTCTTGCCATGTTAAAGCCTTATATGGTGGATCTGGGCTATTCAATAAGAGAAATTGCTATAATGACAGGAGTTTTTGGAACAGCGTTTGGCGCAGCCAGCTCATTCCTTGGAGCTTATATTATGAGAAAAACGAATAATAAACTTGCACTTCGTATCTTTACTATCTATGCTTTTGTAGGCGCACTATATCTTGCCTTTCTTACCATGATTACCCCGGGTATAATTATGCTGTATGTTGGAATAGCATTAATATGGAGTGCTTATGGAATGTGTGCGGTGGGAGTGTATACGATATCAATGAATACAGTACGAAGTGGAAGAGAGGGTACTGATTACACTCTTCAAATTGTACTTACACACCTGAGTAGTTTAATGATAGTAGTCATTAGTGGACGAATTGGTGACTGGCTGGGCTACACAGGTTTATTTTTTATTGAAGCATTACTGGCTCTTACTGTTTCGTTTCTTATAAATTATTTATACCATGATCCGGAACTGGAAATAATTCCGAAAGTGGAGTATCAAAGAAAAAGTGCATGATATGATAGATAAAGGACTAATAAAAAGATACAATATTGCAGGGCCAAGATATACAAGTTATCCTCCTGCCAATCATTTTTCAGAGAAATATACAGAGAAGGATTTTGTGCAACTTCTTGACAGTTCAAATTCGCAAAATCCTTCAAATATATCGATTTATTTACATGTGCCTTTCTGTCCGCAGATATGTCATTTTTGTGGATGTAATACCAGTTTGCTCAAAAACAGGAGCGATGTTGAAGATTACTTCCAGTCTTTAGAAAAAGAGCTCCATAAAGTGTCTTCTCACCTGGATAAGCAAAGAAAAATCTCCCAAATTCACTGGGGCGGAGGTACTCCTAATTCCATAAGTTTTAGGTGGATTGAACGAATTATGAATTTGATATATTCGGCTTTTTCAGTCGAACCCTATGCCGAAATTGCAATGGAAGTGAACCCGGCTTATTTAGAATTGTCAGATTTGATAAGACTGCAAAAAATGGGCTTTAACAGAATAAGCATTGGAGTTCAGGATTTTAAAGCTGGTTTACTCAGAAGACTTAACAGGAAGCCTTCTAAATATCCGATAGAGGACTTATATAGAACAGCTAGAAAATCAGGATTCAAAAGTGTTAATATCGATTTGATATACGGGTTACCGGGCCAGACAAGAAAAGAGTTTTTTGAAAGTGTCCAACGTGCCATTACTATTGCTCCTGAGCGATTAGTGACTTTTTCATATGCTCATGTTCCATGGTTTAAGGGAAATCAAAAACAAATTGAAAATTACCATATCCCAGATGCAGATGAAAAGCTGGATATGCTGGAAACTTCATATAAGATGCTTACAGGTGCTGGTTATATACCCATAGGTATGGATCATTATGCTAAACCTGATGATGAGCTGGCAGTAGCTCTTAAAAATAAAGAACTACACAGAAATTTTCAGGGGTACTGTACCAGGGAAACAACAGGACAGGTATATGCATTTGGAGCAACAGGAATCAGTCAGCTGACTGATGGATATTTCCAAAATGTCAGGGAACCAGGACAATATATTCGTTTGTTAAATGAGGACAAATTTCCAGTCTTTAGGGGATATGTACTTAGCAGCAAAGAAAAAATCATCCGGACAACAATCAACGAGCTAATGTGTAACCATGAGATTGATATCGATGATATTGCTGAAAGGTTTGGTATTACAAAAGAAGGATGGATGCAGACGCTTAATTTCAATGAAGATAAAATTATTCCTTTTCTTAAAGATGAATTGATAATATACAATGAAAACAAGATACAAGTTACCCCGAAGGGATTCTTTTTAATAAGAAATATTGCAATGGCGTTTGATCCTATGTTGGAAAATAACAGAGAAAACAGATATTCAAAAACGATCTAAAACAAATTTTTATGCAGAATGATGCTGATGTCATAGTGCTGGGAGCCGGACTTACCGGTTTAGTTGTGGCACATAAATTAAAACAACAAGGCAAAAAGGTATATATAATTGAAAAAAAAAGTAGAGTAGGTGGAGTAATCGATACAGAGGAGCGCAATGGTTTTGTTTTTGAAAAAGGTCCGAATACAGGTATAATAAAATATGGCGAAGTAGCTAAGTTATTCGAAGAATTAGGAAATTTATGCCATCTTGAAATTCCTTCGGAAGAAGTAAAAAAAAGATACATATGGAAAGGAGAGAGGTGGCATCAATTACCCTCCGGAATAATAGAAGGTATTAGAACTCCTTTGTTCAAGTGGAAAGATAAACTCAGACTGTTGGGAGAACCGTTTAGAAAACCCGGGAATAATCCCTGTGAAACACTGGATCAACTTGTAAAAAGGCGAATGGGACAAAGTTTTCTGAACTATGCTGTAGATCCTTTTATTTTAGGTGTATATGCTGGTGATCCAGCACGTATCGTTCCCAAATACGCTTTACCAAAATTATATTACCTGGAACAAGATTATGGAAGCTTCATTGGAGGAGCAATAAAAAAAAGATTGAGAGAAGAAAAAGATGAAATGGAAAAACAAGCTACAAAGGAGGTTTTTTCTGTAAAGGGCGGATTGAAAAATTTAGTTCAGGCTCTGGCTCAATCTATTGATAATGAAAGTTTTATTTTGAATGCAAAAGATACCACTGTTGAACCTATTGAAAGTAGCCGATATAGAATACTTGTAAAGGATGGTAGCGGAAAAAAAGAGATGACAGCCAGCACCATTATTTCAACTATTCCATCGCATGAAGTTCCACAAGTTTTTAATTTTATTGAAGATAAATTATTGGAAAATATTGATAATATACTGTATGCCAAGGTTGTACAGGTAGCATTGGGTTTTAATAATTGGCATGGAATTCCACTGGATGGTTTTGGAGGCTTGGTTCCTTATATTGAGAAGAGAGATATTTTAGGAGCTCTTTATATATCTTCGCTACTGGCTAATCGTGCACCGGAAAAGGGAGGCCTCTTGTCCGTTTTTATGGGAGGCATCAGGAGGGAAGAAATGTATGATAAAACAGATAAGGAAATTGAACAAGTTTTAAGTAATGAAATCCCCACCATGTTTGGTTTGGCAAATTTCTACCCGGATTTAATGCACTTTATGCGTTATAAATATGCGATTCCACAGTATGAAAGGAATACAAAAGAAAGGTATGAAGCTATTAAGAAAGCGGAACACAAATATAAAGGAATAATATTGGCGGGGAATATGCGCGATGGTATTGGTATGGCTGACCGGATTAAACAGGCCTGGGATATTTCTAAAGGACTTAGGTCTTAATAATACTCATAATCAAATTTATATTGTACCTTATAATCGTAAACAGCATAGTACACTTCTACTTCCTTCAATAAGTTATCTTCATCATATGAAAATTTCTTATGAGAGTATTTATCGGCACGAGGTTCATATCTCATTTCTTTAACCAGGTTATCATCATCATCATAATCAAAGACTTTGCTTATATATACTTCTCCTTTCGGTTCTTCTTTTTGAATTTCAGCAACATTGTTCTGATTATTATACTGAAACTTTTTTTCATATATAAAATTCCCGCTTTGATGTTTTTCCTCTCTAACCTTTTGATTGTCACCATTGTATTCATATGATATTTGCTTTATCCTCTCGCCATTTTCATTGTATTCATTAAATTCTATTAGATTCCCTTCTTCATCATGCTTATTGATAATTTTCTTTACTAATTCGTCGTCTGGGGTTAATACCTCAATAGTCACTTTATTTCCATCTCTATTGTATATTCTTTTTTCTTCTAACTCATAAGTAACACTTGCACCGCTTTTTTCTCTTTTCTTTTTAAGAATTTCAGTACGATTTCCTTCATTATCATATTTATAGTTTATCTCAAAATGCTCTGACCCATTGTATCTTTCTTCTTTTATTTTTTTCCCCTCATCGTCATAATCAATAATTTGCCGAAAACTTACTTCGTCTTTACTTGCATCGTAATCTTCATATTTGGTTTTCTGCTGATTATTGTCGTATTTATAGCTAAGTTCTTGATTGATATCACCCTGACGAAAGTATATTTCTTTGGTTACATTACCATTCTTGTCAAACTCTTTATAGGCATTCTTTTTTCCATCTTTGGCTGG
Organism: Bacteroidales bacterium; assembly: GCA_046545795.1. Taxonomy (GTDB): domain Bacteria; phylum Bacteroidota; class Bacteroidia; order Bacteroidales; family UBA12077; genus JAGXLC01. The sequence goes on from JBKGZD010000030.1 coordinate 11,741, forward strand.
TTTACCATCTTTAAATTTATGGTTCCATTGAGTAATTGATTTTATATCATGTTCGTCAACCATTGATGTTAGGTGTTTGTCAGGGAGTTGTGAAAACAGAGATTGAGATGTTATAAATATGAAAAATATTATGAAAATTAATGTTCTCATAGGAAAATAGTTTCTGTTTTGTTTGTATTTATTGATTGTCAAATATAATTTAAAATTCTTTCTTCTCATAAGAATTTAGTACCTTAAATGGTTTTCTACGCAAAAAATAAATTTTTGTTTATTAATTCCTATGTATTTCTTTATACTTTTGTAGAAACAATTTACCATAAAATTATTAAATTATTTACAATAACAAAAGATATTTTCTGTTAATAGTTTTAATTATCAATGAATATTAATAACCACAATAATTCCTTAAAAATTTTTTATGAAAAATATTGATATTCCCAGAAGCGAAAAGCATCCTGATAAGCCCGAAGTACATTTTAACGCAGAAACCGGTATATGTGAAATAACTGGTGAATCATATATGGAATCTACGTACACTTTTTTTCTTCCATTAATGAAATGGATTGAACAGTATATAGAAGAAGTTGGAGGAAAGATTCAATTCAATATAAAGTTGTTTTATTTTAACACCAGCGCCACCAAGTGTCTTCTTGATATTTTTGAAATTTTGAAAAAATACCAGAACAAAGGTGGCGATATTGAGGTCAATTGGTATTACGATGAAGATGATCCTGATATGATTGAAGAAGTTAAAGATTTCGAAACGGAATCAGGATTAGAAATTAAGGTAACACAATTTTAAAACCTTATTCCTGTTTTTCTCCAGAATAAAAACCAGGCGCTTTCAAGTTTTTTAGTATAATTTATTTAAAGATTGAAACTCCTTCCTCTCCATTCGATTTGGCATAGGCTCTGAACATCATTGAGGTATTGAATGTCATACTGATGTTTCCATCCTTATCAACAGCAATGATTCCGCCATCGCCATTTGCTTCTACCAGTTTGTCATTAATCACCAGTTCGGATGCTTCTTGTAGTGACATGTTTTTATATTCCATAAGGGCTGAAATATCGTGAGCCACAGTATACCTTATAAAATATTCACCATGGCCGGTTGCTGATACTGCACATGTATTATTATTTGCATAATTACCTGCTCCTATAATTGGCGAGTCACCTATCCTGCCGTATTTTTTATTTGTCCGTCCCCCTGTAGAAGTTCCTGCCGCCAGGTTACCTTCCTTATCAAGTACAACACAGCCAACAGTACCGTTTTTATCTTCATTCAATGTCTTTTGTAATGCTTCCCATCGTCTTTCTGTATAAAAATAGGAGGTGTCTACAATTTCTAATCCCACTTCTTTTGCGAAACGTGAAGCTCCACTGCCTGAGAGCATTACATGGTCTGAATTGTTAAGTACTTCGCGTGCCGCCGAGATTGGATTTTTAATATCCCTGACACCTGCTACTGCTCCTGCATTCAGATTGGAGCCATCCATAATAGATGCATCAAGTTCATTGGTCCCCTGATGAGTAAAAACGGCACCTTTCCCTGAATTAAAAAGAGGTGAATTTTCAAGAACATGAATTACTTCTTCAACGGTTTCTAATGCTGTACCTCCTGATTTTAACATTTCCACACCTTTGTCCCGTGCTTCTTTCAGTTTTTCAGAATATTCTTCTCTTCTTTCTTCCGGTAAGTTGTCCGGACTGGTATTACCTGCTCCGCCATGAATTACAATGGCATATTCCATTTTGTCCTGGGATTCCTTTTCTGGTTTTTCGTTGGTGCACTGTATTGCGCTTAAGCCAAACAATACAATTAGGACTAAAGATAGTTTTTTCATAGTTTGGTAATTTAGGGTTTAAGTTCAATGAACAACTGTATATATTTAACTGTTTAAGACTATTGTTAATATTTTGGTTTAATTATTATAATCAAAAATTATTGAAAATTGAATTAGATTAACCAAGGTCAAACAATTATCCAAAATAATCATTAAATTTACAGAACGCAAACCAAAAAAATACTTTGCTATGGCTAATTTAGAAACTACCTACCTTGGATTTAAATTAAAAAATCCAATTATTGCTGCAAGTTCCGGACTTACTGATAATATTGACAGCATCAAAGATTTCGAACAAAAAGGTGTATCGGCAATAGTTTTAAAATCCATATTTGAGGAAGAAATATTAATCCAGATGGAAAAAGAACAGGCGGCAATGAACCGTCAATCTTTCATTTATCCGGAGACTGTTGATTTTTACGAAGACCTTGCTTCTGATGATGCTTTTACAGAGCATCTCAAATTGATTACAGATGCTAAAAAATCTGTTTCCATACCTGTAATTGCCTCTGTTAACTGCGTATCTGCAAACCAGTGGACAAATTATGCACAAAATCTCCAGGATGCTGGAGCTGATGCTTTAGAACTCAATGTTTTCATCATGCCTTCAGATTTTAACAAAACATGTGATGAAAACGAAAAGGTTTATTTCAAGATCATGGATGAAATAAAAAAATCAATAAATATTCCCGTTTCCCTTAAAATTAGCTTTTACTCCTCCAACCTTGGTGCACTAATACAACAGTTGTCTCATTCTGGTATTGAAGGCCTTGTTTTATTTAATCGTTTTTATAGTCCTGATATAGATATTAATAATAAGGTTATACGTCCTTCTTACGTGCTGAGCGAGCCTTCAGAAATAGCAATGTCATTAAGATGGATTGGTATTATGGCTGACCGTGCAGAGTGTGATTTAGCGGCCTCAACAGGAATTCATGATGGTGAAGCTGTTATTAAACAACTCCTTGCCGGAGCCAAGGCTGTGCAAATAGCCTCTACAGTATATAAAAACGGGAAAGGCGTGATTGAAGAAATGCTTAAGGATGTTAATGATTGGATGGATAAAATGGGCCATTCAGATATTGAGGATTTCAGGGGCAAACTGAGTCAGTTAAAAACTGAAAATCCGGCAGTTTACTATAGATCACAGTTTATGAAATATTTTGCCGGAATAAATAACCATTAGTACTATTTTTTAGGTATTTCCAGGTAAAAGGTAGTCCCTTGGGTATTGTCTGTTTCAAAATAGACTATACCCCTTAAGTATTTTTCTCCAAGCAGTTTCATACTATATGTTCCTAACCCCCTGTTTTCTCCTTTGGTAGAGTAGGTGCGTTCAAAAATTTTTATTTGTTCTTGCGGAGGGATATATGCAAAATTATGTACCCAGAACACAATCTTTCGCTTTTGGCTATAACATCCTGTTTCAACTCTTTGTCCCCTTTTAGAAGCTTCCAGGCCATTTTTTAACATATTAATCAAAATTCGCTTGAGCAGCATGGGATCTGAGTGAAAGGTTTCATCTGTTGTCTTTTTACTTAACTCAATGTCAATTTTCTGTGATGCAGGATATTGTATAACCTGGTTAATAGACTCTTCGAGTACTTTAGTTGTTTGGACATTACTTCTGTTGACCTTTAAATCGCCATTTTCTGCTGCCATAACACTTTTATGCAAGAGAATTTCTTCATTTAGATCTTTGATGATATCCCGGGATAATTCCAATAACTCATCTTTGTCATTTTGATCATTATTATCCATTAATAATTCAAAAACACCTTGAAGGCTTCCAGTTTTGTTCAGTATATCGTGGAAAAAAATCCGTTCCAGGGCTCTTTTGCGCTTTTGTTCACTGACATCCATAATTGTAACAAGGAGGTATTTTTCATTCTTGTAATTCAATGGTGCGGCAGTGATTCTAACATCAAAATTTTTTTCTTCTCCGCTGGGCATAGAAACTACAATATTTGTATCCTGCATTTCTTTTTTCCCGGACATTTCAGCCTGAATCAGTGCATTAGGCAACCCGCAGTAGCGGCAGACGCCATTTCCTTCACAATTTACATAAGGTTTGTTGGTATGCAGACAATTTAGAGGTTCACCTACAGAGCGTCCGAAAAATGCCTCTATAGCTATTTCATTTTTCCCGTCAATCAGGATGTTGTTGGAAATGATAACCTCCCTCTTTTCATTCAAAATGGCAGTAACATAGGGAAGGCCTTTAACAAACTGCTCTATAAATTCATCCTTGCTGATTTTTTCAGAGCTTGATAAAATAAGTCTTTCCGAAGGCAAGATACTATATTCAACTCTATTTTTATCCATAAATTAATAACACAGACAAAACTCTAAATGTTCAGCAAAATTATTTTTTCCATATTTTTAGTTTATTCTCATAAAAAACTATCGTTACTATTATTATGAGCGATATGAATACTGCTGAGTAATATATGAGGTCGTTGTTAATGAAGGTCTTAATACTTATGTCGGCAGGTGACTTTGATGTTATGAGTATAGCAGTATAACTTATTGCATTATTAATAAAATGAATAATTATAGCTAACTTGATGCTTCTTGTTCTCCAGTAAACCCAACTGATGAATAAGCCAGTCAAAAAAGCACCTGCAAATTGCCAGGGGTTAAGGTGAGCGATTCCAAAAAGTAAATTGGTTATAATTATAGCCTTTATAGGGTTGTAGTTCTTTAAAAGGCCTTCAAGCATGATTCCCCTGAAGATTAATTCTTCCAAAACAGGTGCTGCCAACACTGCTGTAAGGAGCGCAGGGATAGTAGGGCTAAACATCTTATTTATAACTTCCCTGAAATAATCTGAAACGGGAATGAGGTCGTTAATAGGATCAATTGCCATGATTACCAGAAATGAAAGAAGGATGACTATTATACCTGTTCTGTAACTGTAAGGATTGACCTGAAAAGTTTTTTCTTCCGGATTTTGAGCCTTTTTGAATTGAAGTGTTATCATCAAGGTGCCTCCGGCTGTTAAAACATAACCAAACAATGCAATTAAATCCTGGGTGATTGTACCGTGAGTACCCAGGCCGCTTGCCATAAGGGTTCCAATTGTTAATGATAAAAAAATGAATATAAAAACAATGACTATAGATTCAAAAAAATTAGGATAATAATGATTTTGTGGTTGTTTGCTTAACATTGTTTTTGTTTAAATAAGCTGAAATTATTGTAAAGAGTTCAAAACTAACAACAAATATTAAATATTCTTTTATTTTGCACCTTTTTTCTCTTAATCACTTTAATAAACAAAACTATAAAATAGATGACTCGCTAAAAAACTTATTAGAAGGGGAGCAATTATTTGTAACCTAAACTCTTTAATAAGACGATTAAATGGTTTATGTCTACAGGAGTCCCCCTACAAGCGGGTTGCTTTTTTCTATAACAATCACTTGCGTTCTCGAAGGAAAATGCGTCAATGAGAGAAGCACCTTCACGTGGGTGTGTTAAACCGGAGACAAACCAAACCCCAACCGGCTTTCCATTGTTCCAAAAGTGCGCGGTTTGGGAAGGTAGGTGGATTAATTTTTAAACCAATAATTTTCTTTTAAATTTGGCATGGAAATAACTCTCAAAAAGGTATTATTGTATTTATAATTTTAAAAAGGGCTATGCAAAATCTTACAAAAATTACCAAAATACTCTTGTTCGTTGTATTGATTTTTACTTTACTGCATTTTGGAGCTCCGTTCCTGAAACCCCTTGTTTTTGGAATCCTGCTGGCCTCCCTGATGGTACCTTTTTGTAATTTTTTAGAATCAAAAGGAATAAGCCGTGTTTTTGCCTCAGTCATAAGCACTATAATCGTTTTTGTTGTTGCTGGCGCTATTTTATTCCTGTTCATTTACCAGTTAAACAAATTCGTTTCGGAAATCGCTTCGTTCAGGAATGAATTACTATCTTTTATTGATAATATCCGCGATCAAATTGCAGCATTTACTGATTTATCCCTGGAAGACCAGCGTGATATCTGGCAGAACCGATCGGAGCAGTTGTTGAATGAAGTTGAAATTCAAGTTACACGATTTGTTAGTGGTTTCTTCAATTCTGTTTTCAACTTTTTAGTAGTGCTTATATATGTTATTTTGTTATTGCTTTACAGAGGAAGGATTTATGAATTTACAATGATGTACACCCGTAAAGAAAAAAGAGAAAACTCAAATGAAATCTTCAAAAAAATAAACACTGTGGTTTTTCACTATTTATGGGGAAGGTTAAAAGTAATGGCTTTATTAGCAATTTTGTATTACACAGTTTTCCTGATTTTCGATTTACCATATGCAATTTTATTAACGATTTTTGGCACTTTAATTACAATAATCCCCTATTTCGGACCTTTTGTAAGCGGTTTGCTTCCCATTATATTTTCATTTGTCTTTTTCGATAATATATACAATGTTGCGTTATTCACATTGATTATTATTATAATACAATTAACAGAAAGTTATGTATTTGAACCGCTTATCATTGGGAAAGAGGTGAAGCTCAACCCCTTAATTGTAATTGTTGCCGTTGTGTTAGGTGGCATGGTTTGGGGTATAGCAGGAATGGTTCTCTTTGTTCCGTTATTTGCTATGATAAAAATTATTTCAAGTCATAGCGTAGGCCTGGAACCAATTGGATACTTATTTGGTGACCAGAAGGAAGGATAGTAAAACACAAAATTATTTGTTTTATTGTTTGACGAAAATAAACATTTCCTTTTGTGATATTCATGTTTATCTTATCATGGACTTTTCATAGGTTGTTATTCCACCTTAGAAGAATCATTAATATTGATTCTTTAAAATTGCCTTGTTGATTTGTTTTACAATTGCAGGGCCACTGTAAATAAATCCGGTATATATCTGAACAAGAGTTGCTCCAGCGTTTAATTTTTCCAGGGCATCTTTGGGTGTCATAATTCCACCAACACCAATAATCGGAATTTCATTCTTTGTTTTTTGTGCCAGGTATCTAATGTGCTCTGTTGCTCTATTTCTTAGGGGAGCTCCACTTAAACCACCCTTTCCGATTCTGGTAATTTTCTTTTGTGGAGTTTTTAGATTATCCCTTAGACTTGTAGTATTAGTTGCTATAATTCCATCTATCCCTGTTTTATAGTATATTTCAATTACATCATCAAGGCCTTTTTTATCAATGTCAGGAGAAATTTTTAATAGTATAGGTTTTCGCTTGTTAAAAGTTGCTCTCAGATTGTCCAGTTCATTGATGATTTTTACAGTATGTTCACTATCCTGTAATTCATTTAGATTTTCAATATTAGGACAACTCAGGTTAATAACCAGGTAATCCACGTAATCATAAATTTTTCTGAATGTAACTTTGTAATCCTCAATAGCTTCAGTATTAGGTGTCGACGTGTTTTTACCAATATTGCCACCAATGATTACTTTTGGTTGGTCTTTTTTTAACCTGCTGACAGCATAATCAACCCCTCTGTTGTTAAATCCCATTCTGTTAATTAATGCCTTATCTTCAACCAGTCGAAAAGAGCGCGGTTTAGGATTACCGGGCTGACCAACCGGTGTAACAGTCCCAATTTCAACAAAAGAGAAGCCAAATGAGCTTAATTCATTATATAATTCAGCATTTTTATCAAAACCCGCAGCCAACCCAACAGGATTCTCAAAGTGCATTCCAAGAAACTCTCTGGATAATTTTTTGTTTTTTATGTGGTATATTTTTTTTGGTAATAAAGACAGCAAAGGAATACGGCGAATAATTTTTAAAACGGACGAAATGAAATGGTGGATGGTTTCAGGTTTGAACAGAAAAAGAAGCGGACGTATAACTATTTTATACATAGTTTTTCTGCAAAGATAAATAATTAAGATTTTCTATTCTGATTTTTTGGGCAAATACTCCTCAAAATGATTATCAGAATAGAAAATAACAATTTTTTCAATGTGTACCTGTTTCTTATTGTTCTCAGATTTGGATATTCCATAATTAGGTACAGTCTCGGACTGAATATTCGATTCTCGTGAAGTTGTTGGGGTAGTTTGTTTATTTTCAGTCTCATGAAATGGAAGAGATGGTTGGGTTTCATGAACAAAAGGAGAACCTTCACCAAGTAAAAGCCATCTTGAATTGATTTTAGGATAACGTTTCAGAAGTTTTTCAATAAAAACAAAACTAGGTTTATTTCTTCCAGCTAAAATGTGCGAAATAGAAGAACGCTGTACATCAATTTCTTCAGCCAGCTGCGATGAGCTTAAATTTAACTCTTGCAACAATTGTAAAATTCTTTCTTTCATAACATAGATTTTATGTATACAAATGTAAATAAAATTATAAAAAAAGTATATTACATTTGTAAACTATATATAAAATGTGTGTTTACATAAGTGAATACAAGGTTTTTATGGAAAATTAACCGAGTGTTAACTGTATAAGTATGGCTACTCATATTTTTTGAAAGATATTGAGATAAAATGAACTTATTATTATGGTTTATATTATTTGAGGATGCAGTTTGGTATTTGATGTTTGAAGTTTAATACCTGTCATCTAACTTTCCTAAAATACCGAGACT
>JBKGZD010000031.1:0-20150 GCA_046545795.1 Bacteroidales bacterium
AAATTCATTTTGCAATTTATAAAAACCGGTTCTGATTAATCAGAGCCGGTTTTTTAAATACAATACACCGTTCCCGTGGCATTTAAACTTGATTAAATATTCAGTAAACTCACATAGAGATTACACCTAACTCTATGTGAGTTTTCATTATTGCACAATACTTACAGGTGAATAAACTCTCCTACCCCAATCGGAATATTGAATGCAACCCAGATAAATAAAAGAATAATCCACATAACCAATAAAATTATAGCATAAGGAACGAGAAGAGAAATAATGGTTCCAATTTTCAATCTTTTATCATATTGGTGTATCCATCCAATAAGAAGCGGAAAATAGACATATAGAGGCGAAACGCAATTTGTAATTGAATCGCCCATCCTGTACATTAATTGTACAAAAGCCGGACTATAACCCAATTGTGCCAACATTGGAATAAATATCGGTGCAAAGATTGCCCATTTTGCAGAACCACTCCCAAGAAAAATATTTAAAAAAGCGATAAGGATAATAAACAACACAAACAGCATGGACCCTGTTAATCCTGTAGCCTTAAGGAATTCAGCTCCCTGGATGGCCAGGATAGAGTCGAGATTTGACCATGAAAACAAATTGACAAATTGAGCAACAACAAGCATTAACACTATATATCCCGCCAGGCTCTTCATACCATGTTCCATACATTTCAGGATGTCATCCTTATGCTTTATTGCCCCTGTTGCTTTGCCATAAAAATAACCCGGAATTGCAAACAAGAAAAATAAGATGGGTACCAGCCCCCTGAGAAAAGGAGATGGAACAACTCCTCCTGTATCAGGGTTCCTTAAAGGAGCGCCGGGAGGTACAACCAAAAGCGCTACAAAAAACAAATAAATTAAAACAGAGATGCCTGCATTTTTTAATCCTTTTTTCTCGGCTGGTGTTAGTTCTTTATCCTGTTCAGCAAAACCGGCAACTTTATCCATCCCGGCAAAATGAGCTGTACGTGGTATCGTAAACCGCCGAACAATGAAAGCTCCCCCTGCCCCTAACATCAATGTCGAAGCAATCATAAAGTACCAGTTTGCAGTTGCACTAACCTCCATAGATGGCGTCATTGCCTCTGTTATTTGGGTACTGATACCGGCAAGAAGTACATCTGTCCCGGCAATTACAAAATTTGCTGTAAATCCGGCAGTAGCACCTGCATATCCTGCAATAAGGCCTGCAATCGGGTGGTAGCCCATTTGCATAAAGATTATTGCCGCTATTGGAGGAACAACAACAATACCCGCATCAGATCCAATATTGCCAACTGCCCCAATCATGAATATTACCGGGAAAATTACTTTCTTCGGCGTTGCATAAGTTACCTTACGCATTAGGATAGTCAACAAACCTGTTTGCTCAGCTATTGATACACCCATTAACATAACAAGCACCAACCCTAAAGGAGCAAAATGAGCAAAATTGGTAACCAAATTCTCCACAAACCAGCGCAACCCTTCCCCTGATAGTAAATTTCGGGCATTTACACTTTCTCCCGTGGCCGGTTGAGTCGCTTCAACTCCAAAATAAGCGGTAATACCGCTAACAACAACTATCAAAACGCATATCCAAACAAATAACCAGAATGGATGAGGAAGTTTATTTCCTATGATTTCCACCCACCTCAATAAACCTTTTGCAGATTCAACCTCTTGATTTTCTTCTGCTTTACCATTAATATCCTTCTCAGAATTTTCAGCCATAATCAATTATTTAATTTTAGTTTTATCTTTTCTTTAGTAGCAGCAAATCAACATATTATTTCCATTTGTATACCAATCTCCAGCAAAAATATTGAAAAATCCAAAATTTATTTAAAGTGGCCTTGGCTTGTATAAGCCTCTATTTTCTATTAATTTATATAAAATAGATCCCAAACAAAGTTTAGTCCAAAATCTACAAAAATATCATCTTTCTCCAATATGAGAAATTAAAAAATCATATTTCAATATGTTTTTAATCATTATTCTAAATAAAAATAATGAAGTGCCCGTAAACAATCAATTAGTTTCATATGTTACTTTTCTAACCAAAATAAGTTAAAGTATGAATTTTAACATTAGTATTTTCTATGGCTCTGTTCGTGAGGAACGCCAGGGTATAAAAGGTGCAAAATACCTGGAAAAAAACTTATTAGATCATTTCCAAAGCGAATACCTTTTCAAGCCATCAGCAATTGCCTCCTATTCTGCAGGCCCTTTTGGTGGTGTAAGAGCAGCAGTGCATGTTCGCGCTATTCTTGGAGAACTGGGGATGCCGGCAATATCTTCCATGCTTCCTATGCCTGGTATAGGAAAGTTATTCAATGAGGAGCTGGTCCCCCAGAATGACATAGTAGAACCATCAACCAACAGGTTTCTCGATGAATTCCTGTGGTATGTGGAAGCACTGAAGACGCAACGTGAAAAAGGAACCCCTTTTTAATCCGTAAGAAAAATCAATAAATTTGCATCAATGGAAAAATTTGATGCAATTATTGTGGGGGGAGGTCCAGCCGGACTATTAGCAGCCGGCAGAGCTGCTGAATTAAACTGTAAGGTACTGTTGGCTGAAAAAATGAACCGACCGGGTAATAAATTATTGTTAACCGGCAAAGGACGTTGTAATATTACGAACGATGCCCCTATTTCTGAATTTCTGAAAAAAATTTATCCAAATGGAAAATTTTTAAAGAATGCTTTCTCTAATTTCTTTTCGGATGACATCATCAGGTTGCTTAATCACTATGGTGTTGAAACAACTCTTGAGCGCGGTGGAAGATACTTCCCTTTATCAAACAAATCTTCTGATGTGCTAAAAGGCTTAAAAAAATGGCTTGATGATACAAAAGCAGAAATCATATATAACTGCAAAGTTGAAAATATTCTAATCGATGATAAAAAGGTCATAGGAATTGAAGCTAACGGGGAAAAAATATTATGTAATAAACTTATTCTTGCTACCGGCGGTAGATCATATCCCGCAACCGGTTCTACAGGTGATGGATATGAACTGGCCAAAAGGGCAGGCCATACAATTACAAAACCTCTGCCTTCACTGGTTCCCCTGGAGACTACAGGAAATATCCCTGGAAAACTGGAAGGATTAGCCTTGAAAAATGTTTCAGCCATAGTATGGATAAATAACAGAAAAAAATATGAGGAATTTGGAGAAATGCTCTTCACCAGTTTTGGGCTTTCAGGGCCAATCATTCTTACTTTAAGCAGAAACGTTGTAATAGCGCTGGAAAATAAACAAAAAGCAGAAATTACAATAGATTTAAAACCTGCCCTGGATGATAAAAAGTTAGATAATCGTTTGCTACGGGAATTCAATGAAAACGGTAAAAAGAAAATCAGCAATGTCTTAAAACATTTATTACCTTCTTCAATGATTCCTGTTTTCCTGGAATTGACAGGAATCAACCCGGATAAAGAATGTCACCAGGTATCAGCAAAGGAGCGAAAACGCCTCAGATTTTATTTAAAGAATCTTCCATTTCAAATCAGAGGATACAGACCATTTAAAGAAGCCATAATCACAGCAGGTGGGATTCCGACAACCGAAATCTCTTCTAAAACTATGGAATCCAAATTGATTAAAGGGCTATATTTTGCAGGTGAAATAATTGACCTGGACGGTGAGACAGGAGGATATAACCTGCAAATAGCATTCTCTACAGGATGGCTGGCAGGAAATTCATGTATCTCCCACAAAAAAAATAGTTAATGAAGTAAACTTTTTCAAATAAACAAGGATATTTCAGGAAATGCTCAAAAAAAAACCACTGTAAAAAATTATACAGTGGTTTTAAGCTGTGAAGAGCGGAGAGAGGGGGATTTGAACCCCCGGTACCGTTTGCACGGCACGCCGGTTTAGCAAACCGGTGGATTAAGCCACTCTCCCATCTCTCCCTAAAATGCTTGGCAAAAATATAAAATTGTCTAACATTAACAAAAAATTACACCAAATTTATTGATTCTCCTCAGAATCTTTTATTCTTCTTCTCCAGTTCCTTCATTAAAAGATTTAGAATCATCCTCATCTGATTTAGAGATTGAATCCCTCATTTCAGTGTCAGATTGAATATTCTTCATACGATAATAGTCCATAACTCCAATATTACCATTTCGTAATGCCTCAGACAATGCCTTAGGAACTTCAGCCTCTGCACGTATTACTGAAGCACGTGCTTCTTGTGCCTTGGCTTTCATCTCTTGCTCTTCAGCAACAGCCATTGCACGACGCTCTTCAGCTTTAGCTTGTGCAATATTTTTGTCAGCATTAGCCTGATCAATTTGTAAACCTGCACCCACATTTTTGCCAATATCCATATCTGCTATATCAATTGACAAAATTTCAAACGCAGTTCCGGAGTCCAGGCCTTTTTCTAAAACAACCCTTGAGATAGAGTCCGGGTTTTCCAATACAGCTTTGTGTGAAGAGGCCGAACCGATAGAAGAAACTATACCTTCACCAACTCTTGCCAAAACAGTTTCTTCACCGGCACCACCAACAAGTTGTTTAATATTTGCCCTAACTGTGACACGTGCTTTTGATATAAGCTGGATACCATCTTTAGCAACAGCAGTAACCGGCGGCGTATTTATCACTTTTGGATTTACAGACATCTGAACCGCTTCAAATACATCCCTTCCTGCCAGGTCAATGGCCGTTGCCATTTTGAAATCCAGTTGAATATTTGCTTTTTCTGCCGAAACTAATGCGTGGGTCACGTCCGGCACGTGCCCTCCCGCCAGGTAATGGGCTTCCAGGTCATTCCTGTACAGGGTAAGCCCAGCTTTATACCCCTCAATCATAGCATTAACAATGACTGCCGGGGGCACTTTCCTCCAACGCATCAGAATCAGTTGAAGTAATGAAATACGTACACCCGATATTATTGCAGAAAACCACAATCCTATAGGCACGAAATATAAAATGATCCAAAGACCAATTATCGCTCCTATAATAATCACTATGTATGTTCCTATTTCTCCCATAATAATTTATTTTTAAGTTGTTTGTTCTTCAAGAGGTTCTACTATTACTCGAAAATCTTTTATATGAACTACTTTTATTTTCTTCTTTTGTTCAATATAAGGACCTGTGGATTTGGCCTCAAGTATTTCCCCGTTAATGAATACTTTGCCCATAGGGTTTAAGCGGGTTACAGATTTGCCAACATCTCCCTCTTTAACCTTATCTTCAACATAGGAAGAAACTTTTCCTTCTATCTTTGTATCTACCGTTAATCTTTTCCATGTACGACCACGAAGTGCAAAAAATATGGTTATAACAGTAAGCAAGGCGGTTGAGGCAAGAATATAATGACCTTCAGGTGAACCATAGGTATCATAGCCAAAATAAATTGCACTAACAATAAGAATAAACCCAGCAATTCCTGCTATTGTTACTCCAGGAACCAGAAGAAATTCAACTAAAAATAGAAAAATTCCTATACAAATAAGCAAAATAATTGTGCCAAGCGCCATCGCTACATATAAAGGGGTGATAAATTACTGAATACCTGCCCGTAATCCTCTTTCAATCAAAGTATCCTTCATGCTCTTAAGGTTCTCGTATGGACCCGTCTTTATCTCACACTGCCCTTGATAATGAGCAAGATACGTGCATTGCTCCGCCTGTAGATTATCATGATTACATACCTCAATTAAAGCTTCAATGACATAATTAAACTCATTAATATCATCATTGAACAACACCAAACGATATTCATCATTTTCTCTGCGGGATTGATCATCAGAAGCTTCGTGCCTATGCAATTTGTTTCCGTTTTTCATAGTCTTAACTGTTTAAACAATGTGCGTTCAAATAAATAAACAGTGAAATTCCAATCATTCTTTCTATTTGTCCCAAATTTCTTTTGAACTTACATATTAAAGGGGTAAATTTAAGCGTATAATTTTGATTTTTCAAAATTATTTTATACCAATTTGATTAAACAATACAAAAATGACACAAAATAATATTTTATCAAAGCCGGTTTCTTTTTCAAATTATCCGGTAAAGTAATATTATATATCCTTACTGGTCGTATTTTTATAATATGTCAACAATTCATCCTTCATGTTAACAACATTATTAAAAATGGCTTGCTCCTTCACTGGTATTTTTATAATTTTATTCGTTCTTATAATCTATTTTATACAATCAACCAGAAAATAAACAATCATTTATGGCAAAGGAAAATACAAAAACCAAAAAAGAAGATAATACGAAACAGGTCAATAAAGAAAAGATGAAAGCGCTTGAATTGACACTGGATAAAATTGAAAAGGGTTATGGTAAAGGCACAATAATGAAGATGGGGGATAAGGCGGTTGCAGATGTACCGGCTATATCTTCAGGGTCTCTATCTCTGGATATGTCACTAGGTGTTGGAGGTTATCCGAGAGGAAGAGTGATAGAAATTTATGGACCGGAATCTTCAGGAAAAACAACACTTGCAATTCATGCTATAGCAGAAGCCCAGAAATTAGGTGGCATTGCCGCCTTTCTTGATGCAGAACACGCATTTGACCGTTTCTATGCAGAAAAATTAGGAGTTGACATAGAGAATCTTCTCATCTCCCAGCCGGATCATGGAGAACAGGCTCTTGAAATAGCAGACCACCTGATTCGATCTGGTGCAGTTGATATTGTAGTCATCGATTCTGTTGCCGCCCTTACACCAAAATCCGAATTAGAAGGTGATATGGGTGACTCAAAGATGGGACTGCAGGCAAGACTGATGTCACAAGCATTAAGAAAACTTTCTGCTAACATCAGCAAAACAAATACATGCTGCATGTTTATCAACCAGCTCAGGGAAAAAATTGGAGTTATGTTTGGAAACCCAGAAACAACTACAGGAGGTAATGCCCTTAAGTTCTACTCATCGGTTCGACTGGATATCAGAAGAATAGGCCAAATTAAAGAAGGTGAAGACATAAAAGGAAACAGGACTCGTGTCAAAGTTGTGAAAAACAAATTAGCTCCTCCGTTTAAAAAAGCTGAGTTCGACATTATGTATGGTGAAGGAATCTCAAAAGTGGGTGAGATTATAGATCTTGGCGTCGAATATAACGTAATAAAGAAAAGCGGTTCATGGTTCAGTTACGGCGAAACAAAGTTAGGTCAAGGAAGAGAGGCTGTAAAACAACTATTGAGAGATAACCCGGAATTAGCAGAAGAACTGGAAGGAAAAATTAAAGAAAAACTTAAAGAAGCCCAACAATAGGAAAGCTTGTAATCCAAAACTTAAAAAAATAAAAAGTAAATGAAAAAACTAATCTTTTTAATTTTAATTGTACCAATATTTGTTTTTACAGCATGTGAAGACAATAGTGAAAAATCCAGACAGGGTGTTACCGGAAACCCTGTTGATAATATAAGCCTGGATTCTGAAATCATGACCCCCGAAGCACTATGGTCATTCGGAAGAGTAAGCGGAGTGCAGGTTTCCCCCGACCAAAACCATATTCTATTCAGTGTTTCTTTTTATGATATTGAAGAAAACGAAGGGAATAGTGAAATATTCGTTATGTCCACAGAAGGTGGAGAAGCTAAAAACATTACCAAAACCGAGGAATCGGAATTTAATGCACGCTGGCGGCCTGATGGAGAAAAAATCGGCTTTCTATCAGCAAAAAATGGCAGCGTACAACTATGGGAAATGAACCCTGATGGCTCAGGGAAAAAGCAAATTTCTGACATAGAAGATGGTATAAACGGTTTTAAATATGCTCCCAACCAGAAAAAAATTCTCTATATAAAAGCTGTTAAATTAGATAAAGCTCCAACAGATATACACACCGACCTGCCAAAAGCAAATGCAAGGATTGAAACTGACCTGATGTACAGGCATTGGGATAAATGGCATGACTATAAATACAGCCACATTTTTGTAGCTGACTATGAGAATGGCAAAGGAATCTCCAATCATACCGACATTATGAAAGGAGAAAAGTATAATTCTCCGATGGAGCCCTTTGGGGGAATGGAACAAATAAACTGGAGCCCTGATAGTAAAAAAATTGCATATACAAGCAAAAAACTCAAAGGTAAAGAGTACGCAACTTCCACTGATTCTGAGATATACATCTATGACCTGGAAAGCAAAGAAACCACTAACCTGACAAAAGAAAAACATGAAGGATTTGACAAAGCGCCTGTTTACTCACCTAACGGAAAAATGATCGCTTGGGAAAGCATGGAAAGAGATGGTTATGAGGCAGATAAAAACAGAATATTTGTATACAATTTTGAAACCGGTGAAGAAACCAATTACTCAACTGATTTTGAACAAAATGCTAATGGATTAACATGGAGCGACGATAATAAAAAATTGTATTTTACCAGTGATTACCATGCCAGATTTCAAATATATGAACTCAATATTGAAAATGGAGATATTAACCAGGTTACCAAAGGTATTCATAATTACCAGTCAGTAGTCCCTGCAGGGGAATCATTAATTGGTTCCAAACAATCTATGTCAATGCCTACTGAAATATTTTCTGTTAATCCTGAGACAGGCGAAGAAACGCAACTTAGCTTTATTAATGAAAACCTGATGGATCAACTGAAATTTGGCAAAGTTGAAAAAAGATGGATCAAAACCACAGATAACAAAGAAATGCTTACGTGGGTAATCTACCCACCGAATTTTGACGAGAACAAGGAATACCCAGCCCTTCTCTATTGTCAAGGTGGACCCCAAAGTTCAGTAAGCCAGTTTTTCTCTTACCGGTGGAACTTTCAGATGATGGCAGCTAATGATTATATTGTAGTAGCTCCTAACCGCAGGGGATTACCATCTTTTGGTATGGACTGGCTTGAGCAAATAAGCGGTGATTATGCCGGACAAAACATACAGGATTATTTAAGCGCCATTGACGAAGTAAAAAAGGAGCCATTTGTTGATGAAGATAACCTTGGCGCTGTAGGAGCAAGTTACGGGGGATACTCCGTCTTTTACCTGGCTGGAGTCCACGACGGCAGATTTGATGCGTTTATATCTCATGATGGAATGTTCAATCTTGAATCTTTCTACCTCGAAACTGAAGAGCTCTGGTTCCCCAACTGGGACCTTGGCGGCCCATACTGGGAACAAGAAAATAAAAAAGTGTATGAAGAATCGCCACATCAATATATTGACAAATGGGATACCCCGATGATGGTTATTCATGGCGGAAAAGATTACAGAATTGCCTATACTCAAGGAATGAGTGCATTTAATGCAGCCCAGATAAGAGATATCCCTTCTAAATTTCTCTTCTTCCCTGAAGAAAACCATTGGGTCCTTACACCCCAAAATGGCATTCTATGGCAAAGAGAATTTTTTAGTTGGCTCGATAAATGGCTAAAAGAAGAATAATTGTAATTGTGTATTAAAAAGAATTCATCTTTATATACAATAACTAAAAATATTGTTTATGTAACATCGAACTCTGTTTGATTACATAGCTTGAATAACACAACAGGCCGGTAAATTTTATACCGGCCTGTTGTGTTATATTCTTATTCTATTTATTTTTATAGAACAAAAAATATAGATATGCTACTTCACCAGGTGTTTTATATTCTCCTGTTTATTTTGCTTGTAATTCTGTATATTCTGGCTTGCCTTTATACAAAACCATTTCTCATAAACAGAAAAAGAAAATATTCCACTCTTAGTCTTAAAATTACTTATCTCATCTATCTGGCCTTTTTATTCTTATTTCTTTTTTTCTTTCTAATTTTCGGAGCAGATAAAATTGAATATCAAATGAGTGATGCTTTATTTTTTGCCATCCTTACATTCCTGTTCCTGCCAAACATCGGAATTCTGTTAAGAAGAAGTATTAAAAAAATAAGAGCTCGAGTAGTCTACAATATCATATTTACCACTGTCAATTTACTTGCAGTATATTTTATTATTCATAAATTGGTTGAAAACAAGTGGTTTATATAATTTTAAGAGACAATTTTAGAAATTATCTGTTTTTCAGAGGCCATATGGAACTTACCATGAGAAAATAAAAATCTCCTTCTGTAGTATTAATGTATATTTTATCATGGGTTCATAGAAAATAATTAAGCATCAAATTCCTCAATTACCTGAAGAGCAACTTCAACTTTCTTCTCCATTGGTAAATTCCCTTCAATCCAGTTTATTTTCACACCGTTCCTTTCCATTCTCCTGAACCAGGTCATCTGTCTTTTAGCAAATTGGTGTATAGCAGTATTGAGTTGATTAAACATTTCATCGTAGGTCAGTTCACCTTTCAGGTAAAGGGTAATGTATTTATATTCCAAGCCATAATACATGAGATCACCTGGTTCAATTCCTTTATCAAGTAAAACCTCAACCTCTTCCACCATACCCTCTTTCAATCGCTGTTTCAAACGTTCTGTTATTCTTTGCCTCTGAACCGGCCGTTCAAATTTCACCCCAAAAATAACCGGCTTTATATCAGGATAGCTAAAGTCTGTATTCTGATTTGCATTATAATGCTTTGCGATTTCAATAGCCCGGATTGTTCTTTTTTTTGAAGTCAGATCAGTAGTGTTATGTAATTCCACATTAAAAGAATACAGCATCTGTTTTAATTCTTCATGCGAATAATTGTTTAATTCACTCCTTAATTTATTGTCGGGAGGTACAGGAAAAAGCTTATAGCCCTTCAAAACAGCCTCGATATACATACCTGTTCCACCACAAAGAACAGGAATTTTATTTTTAGAGTGAATTTCGTTATAAACTTTCAGAAAATCTTGTTGAAATTCATATACATTATATTTGTACCCTGGCTCATGAATATCAATAAGGTGGGCATCTATCTTTTTCCCCTCAATGATATAATCTTCATAATCTTTCCCTGTTCCCAGATTCATGTCTTTATATACCTGGCGGGAATCAGCACTAATGATCTCGCCCTTCACATTGTATGCCAGACGTGATGCAAAACCAGTTTTACCGCTTGCCGTCGGACCTAAAACAACTATTAAATCAACATTCATACAGCTCTATTCAATATATTTTTAAAAGACATTGTTTTAATATAAATTTGCAGTAAATAACAAAATTACAATAATATGGACGTTAAAAAAATCTGGGAAAGAATCAAAATAATTATTACTTCACCAGC
This sequence comes from Bacteroidales bacterium, assembly GCA_046545795.1. Lineage (GTDB taxonomy): Bacteria > Bacteroidota > Bacteroidia > Bacteroidales > UBA12077 > JAGXLC01. The sequence continues at coordinate 11,145 of JBKGZD010000031.1, forward strand.
TGAAGCGTGGAATAAAATCAGTACTGAACCGAATGATCAGAATGAAATTATTACACAATATGCCATTCCGATTATAGCATTGGGAGGCATTACCACCTTATTGGGAAAATCTGCTATGGAAACTTTTAGTGTATATGAAGGCTTCATGCTGGCAATTACATATTTCCTGAGCATACTGGCCGGATTATATATCTCTGCTGTTGTCATCAGCGAATTAGCCCCTAAATTTGAATCAACAAAAGATTACAATGCTTCGTTGAAGCTCATTGTATACAGCTCTACGGCAGCCTTATGTGCTGGAGTAATAACAGCGCTTCATCCAGGATTATCATTTATAGGGCTTTTTGGTTTATATTCGGTATATCTCTTTTGGATTGGGTTACCTAAAATTTTAGGAACACCGGAAGATAAAAGAATTGGCTTTGTTTTAATATCAGCGCTTATCATATTAGCAATTACTTTTATTCTGAATTTCATTTTGCAGTCCATATTTGTGGCTTCCAATCTATAGTTTAAAAACAATAGCGATTATCGGCCATTATGTCTTCCAAAATTGTCATTAAAAACAAAAAAGCCTCGCATCTTTTTGAGATAAAAGAAACGTATACTGCTGGTATTCAGCTAACAGGAACGGAGATAAAATCAATAAGACAAGGGAAAGCCAGTTTGGTAGATACCTATTGTTACTTCAAAAATAATGAACTATGGCTAAAAGGGATGCATATTACTGAATACGATCATAGCACACATTTTAATCATGAACCCAAACGCGATAGAAAATTACTTCTTAAAAAGCAAGAGCTTAAAAAGTTACAAAGAAAAGTTAAAGAAAAAGGATTTACAATAATCGCACTTAAAGCCTTTATAAGCGAAAAAGGTTATGCAAAAGTAGAAATCGCCTTAGCAAGTGGAAAGAAGAAATTTGATAAACGCGAAGAAATAAAACGCAAAGATATGAAGAGAGATATGGAGCGATCACAGAAATATTAATGTTGTCCATATTTTTTCACCACCATATAAAACGAGCTTAGAATAAGGTAACTAAGCTCGTTAATTTTATGTTTTTTAATGCCTTGTTTTTGCAGCTACTTAATAAATCTATTGAGCAAAGAAGAAATCGTTTAATTCATAGATGTCATTAGCATTATAATCTGATTCATCGTTGAAGAAATCATCAATAGCGTCAAGAAGTTCATCATATGATATTTCTCCATTATTGTCTTTATCCACAGCTTTAAACTTATCAGGAATTTCAAGGTCTCCTTCAACGTTCGCATATTCAGAACTTCTCAAACCTGCTGAAACCGGAATCATGTATGCATCTTCTCGATCTACAGCTACCCTGTCATAATTAACATAGTCTGCTACTTCCTCATCAGTAAGAGCAACTCCATTTTCATCAACAATTGCATCTTTTGGGGAATCAGGTTCATCATCCTTATAATCCGGTACTCCATCATCATCCTGATCCAGAGGACAACCATTATCATCCACTTCAACTCCTGATGGCGTGCCAAGGCATTCATCAGATAAATCTAATACACCGTCCCTGTCTTCATCCGCTATTGCTGTATAATCCATTTCATCACTAACATCAGCATACAATTGCTCTTCCACTTCTGTTTCAGATTCACTAAATGGATCCCAGCCAAAAGTAACATAAGTAAAATTAATCATATCATTTCTTCCATCGCCCACAACATTCCCGTTTCCATCTTTATGGGGAATTCCATCTATCAAATCTGTAAAAGTATAATGAAAACTATTCCCAACCCTTACTTCAACCCTTTCACCTAAAACAAAATCAAAACCAAAATCAAATGTGAGTGCCCCTGTATTTTGTCCAAAGGTATTCAGTTCAAACACATTAGCGCTCCTAAGATTATATTCAAAATCGTAATCTCTATGAATTATCTGATCATCCCAATTATAGCCATAATCTGATTTAGGATCGAATACTAAAACTTCTCCACCCAAAGCAAAGAATGGACGAAATTTTGGTCGTTGTGAGTAAAAATGTCCAAAGCCATATTCAAGATTTAGCCCTACAGCAAATAATTCAGTCTGAAAATTTGTTATGTTATTATATCGCTCGGGGTTTTCAATATTGTGAAGGCTACCATTTAAATTGCCGGTCATAACAAATAAGTTCATTCTATATATATTCTCTCCATCCAGAAAATGATAAACGTTAAATTTAAAAGGTGGCATAGAACCCATTCCTGATAAATCATTATTAAACTCACCTATATAGTTAAAAATACCTGTTCCAATACTAACAACAGGGTAGTAAACAGGATTTTCAACCTCCACTTCTTTGAAAAGCAAATCTTCATATCCTCCCTCATCCTCATCCTCTCCTTGGGCTTGGATAGTAAGGGGTGTTACAATAATAAATAAATATATTAATAAAAGTTTCCGGTTCATGAACTACTGTTTTTCAAATTTGCTTTTAACGATACCATTTATTATTTGTAATCATAAGCGCTTCCTGGACTGTAATTCTATCGCCATTATTATAGGCTGCAACAAATGCATCATCAATTTCGGTTGTATTCCATATTTTCATCCTGTAATCCCTTGCCTCTTTATAAACTGAAAATGAACCCACTGAATATTTTCGCCACCCCTCATGTAATTCTGTTCTGACTTCTTTATCTATTTTATATTTACTGAAATACTTATCTACATCAATAGGGCGGTGACCCGCTGCAACTTGCACGCGATAATACACACCAGACTGCGGTTCAAGCTTATTTGTCAATTTTGTGTTTTCTGCAAGTATTCTTTTAGCTTCTTCTGCAATTTCCACATTTACTTTTCCACGGGATCTGTCAGTCTTTTCTTCCTCTTCTGTTATTTCGGAAGTTTCTATATTAAGATCTTCCCCCCCGGTAATGCGTGGCGAAGCTGTTGACTGAAGAACTTCTGCAAGATTTTCTTTACTCTTATCTTCCAGGTTCACATCTGCTTCCACAATATCAATATTCCTGGTATTTTCATTTTCAATGAAAGAAAATTCTCCATTTAGTTGGGGTTTACTTTCAGCTTCATCAGATGGAACTAACTTATAGCTAATCACAAAAAATGGCTCTGCGGGTAAATTCATCCATAAAAATTTTGCAATTTGATCTTTGAAGGTAAAAATAGCACCTTTTTCATCCTCTTTCACAGCAGTATATCCTTCAGGAATCTCCTCCTGTATTTTGGCGAATTTCTGTTTATCTCCTTTATTTACTAAAAGATTAACGATATATTCATCTTCACCTTCTACCTGGTAGGGTTTCTGCCTTATGCAGCTAACATCAGCAACATCCCGCTCAGAAGACGGTGTTTCAGCAAGAGGTTTGTATTCATCCACATCCACGAGCATATCTTCATCTACAGAAGAAGAAGGGTTAATATTAACTGACATTGGGGTTAATTCCACACTTTTCCGCTCATTCCTGTCAACATAAGCAAATGAGCCTTCCAAATTGAAGTCCCCTTTTAATCTTTCATTAACCGTCAGTTTGTATGATACAGTAACTTCTTCTTCTTCCGGTAATTGAAACCAGATAAATTTCACTTTTTGATCTTCAAATTTAAATTCTGCATTGGAACTTTCCAGAACTTCAGCCTCTAAGCCACCGGGGACAGTATGCTGTAGTCTTGCAAAACTTCTTAGATCTGACTTATCCAGCTTAATTTCCACTACCATCTCCTGCCCTGCCTCTACTTCTCCCGGTGCGCTTACGTCTACCTTTATATCCCCGGGGAACATAGAACTGGCAACAAGCATCCCCAGGAAATGTATTAAAAGTATTAGCTTATAAATCATACCTAATCAAATTAGTTCTTGTTTGTTCTTGCTAAATATAAATATTTTATAAAATAATAACAAAATATCAACATCAGAAATTAACAATTGTTAATAACTTCAGGATGCTGTTAAAAACTTATTACGGATAAATGCTCTAAAAGTTTGGACTTAAAATATACTGAGAATAGAAAGAATTGATATGTTCTACCGCTTCATCCGCTGTATCAACAACATGGAACAATTCCAAATCTTCATCACTGATATTATGTTCTTCTTTTAAAACAACATCCTTCAACCAATCCACCAGACCATTCCAGAATTTTGAACCAACAAGTATTATCGGAAACTTACCTATTTTCTCTGTCTGAATAAGAGTAATAGCCTCAAACAACTCATCCAGTGTACCAAATCCCCCGGGCAAAACTATAAAACCTTGTGCATATTTTACAAACATCACTTTACGTACAAAAAAGTGTTCAAAACTTATCAATTTATCTGGATCGATAAACAAGTTCGCACCTTGCTCAAAAGGCATATCAATATTGATTCCAACGGATTTTCCTTTCCCCTTTCTGGCTCCCATATTCCCAGCTTCCATAATACCGGGGCCTCCACCTGTGATCACACCGTACCCAAATTGGGTTAACTTATATGCAATCTCTTCTGCCAGTTTAAAATATTCATTATCGGGTTTAGTGCGTGCCGAACCAAAAATTGATACACAGGGGCCAATTTTAGAAAGTTTGTTAAACCCCTGGACAAATTCTGATAATATACGGAATATAGACCAAGTATCGGATGTTTGAATTTCATTCCAGTTCTTTTGCTGGAAGGCACTTTTTATCCTGTCGTCATTACTGTTATTGTTGTTATTAGCCATCTTAACTCAAATATTTTTAATCTTTAAATTTACAATTCATTTTTTAAAAAACCCGCAGTATAACTATTTTTTGATTTACTAATCTCTTCCGGTGTTCCGGCACATAAAATTTCTCCACCCCCCTGTCCTCCTTCTGGCCCCATATCGATGATATAATCTGCCATTTTTATTACCTCCATATTGTGCTCAATTACAATAACCGTATTTCCTTTATCAACCAAGGCATTTATTACATTCAGCAATACCCGGACATCTTCAAAATGCAATCCTGTGGTAGGTTCATCCAAAATAAATAAAGTATTACCGGTATTTTTTTTTGATAGTTCTGCTGCTAACTTAACCCTCTGTGATTCACCTCCTGATAGTGTGGTGGAAGGTTGTCCCAGTGTTATATAACCTAAACCAATATCCTGCAAAACCTGCAGTTTATCCTTAATTGATGGTATATGCTTAAAAAATTCAATGGCATTATTAATTGTCATATCAAGCACATCACTGATTGTCTTTCCCTTATATGTGACACCCAATGTTTCTCTATTATATCGCTTTCCACTACACTTTTTACAATCCACATATATATCGGGCAGAAAATTCATCTCAATTACTTCTACTCCTGCCCCTTTACATGCCTCACACCGACCGCCTTGTACGTTAAAGGAAAAACGACCTGGTTTGTAGCCTCTTATTTTTGACTCCGGTGTTTGTGCAAACAAATTTCTGATGTCAGAAAACACACCAGTATAGGTTGCAGGATTTGAACGCGGGGTTCTCCCCAACGGACTTTGATCTACTTCTATAACTTTATTCAGATTTTCAATACCCTCTATGGAATCAAAAGCCAATGGCTCTTTAAAAGAACGATAAAAATGCTGACTCAATACAGGATGTAATGTTTCATTAATTAGAGTGGATTTCCCGCTTCCCGACACACCTGTTACACAGATAAACTTACCCAGAGGAAATTTCACATTCACATGTTTCAGGTTATGACCTTCAGCACCTTTAAGGTAAACATATCCATTCTGATGATTTCTTCTTGCTTCCGGAGGAATTATCTTACGCTTTCCGTTGAGATAATCTGCAGTAAGACACTGTGATTTCATAATATTCCCCGGGGGGCCCTGACTAACAACCTTACCCCCACGTTTTCCGGCATAAGGGCCCATATCAACAATATGATCTGCTGACAAAATCATTTCCTTATCGTGTTCAACAACCATAACGGAATTACCGTTCTCTTTGAGTTTTTTCAGTGATTGAATCAATCTAACATTATCCCTTTGATGTAACCCAATACTTGGTTCATCCAAAATATATAAAACATTTACAAGTTGAGAACCAATTTGGGTAGCCAGCCGTATTCTCTGGCTTTCACCTCCTGAAAGGGACTTGGTTGGCCGGTCCAGAGTAAGATATTCTAATCCTACTTCCAGCAAAAATTGCAGTCGATCCAGAATTTCTTTGATAACATCTTTACCAATTTTTTTCTGTTTCTCTGTTAGCGTACCTTCAATATTGCTGAACCATTCATAAAGCTCAGCTATATCCATAGAAACCAGTTCGGCAATATTTTTTCCTGCTATTTTAAAATATAAAGCCTCCTGCTTCAACCTGGCTCCTTTGCAAACAGGACATGTCACCTGTCTGATATACTTATCTGCCCAACGGGTACCTTTCTTCTTGTTAACATGATAATTATGCAAAACATAATTTACTACACCATCAAATTTAAGCACATAATTTGAGTTTCTTCCTAAAGGTGTTGAATGCAAACGAAAACGCTCCTCCGAGCCATATAATATAATTTTCTTTGCTTCATCAGGAATTTTATTAAATGGCGTTTTAAGAGTGAATCCATATTTTGTTGCAATAGCATCCAGTTGCCAGAAAGTCAAAATATCTTTATACTTACCCATTGGCTCTATTGCTCCCTCATAAATACTCAGCCTCTGATCAGGGACAACTCTGTCAATGTCAATATCATTAACAGTACCTATCCCATTACACTTATCACAGGCTCCTTTGGGTGAATTAAACGAGAAAGTATGTGGAGCAGGCTCATTATAGGAAATCCCTGAGGTAGGACACATCAACTTTCGGCTAAAATATCGTTTATTGCCTGATTCATATTCCATAATCATTAAAACTCCATCTCCTTCATCCAGAGCAGTTTTTACAGACTGCTTTAAACGGTTTGCCGAATTATCATCCACTTTGATTTTATCTACGATTAATTCAATAGTATGAGTCTGATAACGGCTTAACTTCAGACCAGGTGTTATTTCCTTAAACTCGCCATCAATCCGTACATTTAGATAACCTTTCTTTCTCAGTTTTTCAAAAAGTTCTTTATAATGGCCTTTTCTTACTTCCACAAGTGGTGACAATAATACAATCTTCTCACTCTCGTATTCCTTATTTACCAATTCAACGATTTGTTCATCAGTATACTGAACCATTTTTTCCCCGGTAACATAGGAAAATGCCTCTCCTGCCCTTGCCATCAACAACCTCAGGAAGTCATAAATTTCTGTTATAGTACCTACCGTTGAACGGGGGTTTTTACTGGTGGTTTTCTGCTCAATCGAGATCACCGGACTAAGGCCGGTAATTCTGTCCACGTCAGGTCTTTCCAGCTCACCGATGAATTGGCGTGCATAAGCCGACATGGTTTCTATGTACCTGCGTTGTCCCTCAGCATAAATTGTATCAAAAGCAAGAGAAGATTTACCGCTACCGCTAAGGCCTGTTATCACAATAAGCTTATTCCTGGGAATTGTAACGTCAATGTTAGCTAAATTATGCACTCTTGCCCCTAATACCTGAATCTCATCATCCTGTGATTGTATATAATCAATTAGCCTGCTTTTCTTGCCCAATGTTTATTCTTCTTTTTTTTTCTTAGAAAATCTATTATCTTTTCTTATGGTCTTAAGAACCTCCATTGATACGGTTAACCTTATGATTTATCATTTGGTGTATTGAGGTTTCTATTGAATTGTCTAATCTTCTCAAAATCCCGGTAACCCTCCTTAGGAATTTTAATATGATATGTTTTTCCATTCGGATTTTTTAAATGTGGTTGACGTAACCATGGATTAAAATATTTTAAAAGCTTATAATTAATTGATTGCTCCTCAGCAAATTTTGCAAAATCACTAATCGAAGAATCCACCTTAACAGTATATGTAGGAACAGGGTAATACAGACTTCCCTTATCAACATGGAATCCATATTGTTCAGGTTTTTCCAGAATTAATTTTACAGCTAAAATTCTATACACATACCTTGCCGTTTCCAGATTTAACAACAGATCATGGTAATTGTTCTGCTTCTGGATTTCAACCTGTCTTGCCAGGGCTTTTCTTCCGAAATTATATGCAGCAGCAGCCATTGTCCAACTACCAAACTTTTCATAAGCATCTTTCAGAAAATTAGCCGCTGCAGTTGTTGACTTTTCAATATTATATCTTTCATCTACTTCGTAGTTAATCTCTAATCCATAATCTGTAGCAGTACCAGAAAGAAACTGCCAAAACCCAACTGCACCAGCAGGTGATGTAGCCTGTAAAAACTCGCTTTCTATTAATGCAAGATACTTAAAATCAGATGGAACATCATTAGCTGTTAATATACTGTCAATTACAGGGAAATATCTCGAAGCCCTCTTAATAAGAAGCAAAGTGTGCGATTGCCAGTATGTATTAACCAAAAGCTCTCTATCCAAGGCTTCTTTAACATCAAAATGGTTCATTGGAACATCCTCACCTGCAAAACTCATCGTATCCGGAAGAGGCAGAGAGTAAATTGAATAATTGTTATTAAATTTTTCCTGAATAACTGCATTCCCCTTCTCATCACTTGTAAAACTCAGTCCAATAAGTATTAAAATACCTGAAGATAACAATAGTACCAACACTTTAAGAAGACTGTCCGATTTTTCTTTTGTCTTACTCTCCATAACTATACCCTCATAATCCTTTATTGATAAAAAAACAAAATTACCTAAATTTTACGAAATTTTAAGAAATGAAGTTTGCTTTAGCCTGAACTATAAACAAAAAATAAATAAAATTATTATAAAATGTTGAATACTATCTTGTTATTAAAATTTAAATTAATATTATACTGTGCTGTTCCTGAAAGATTAATAAAGAATCTCAAAAAGCGGGCTTTTTTCTTTAGTTTTTATACATTGGATTGTGGATAGATATTAGATGTCGTATACCAGATGGAACGATAGGGCGATAGAACGAAAACGTTTCATTTTTCAATAGTCATTCAGTTGTCATTCGGTGGTTTACCCTGTGAAATTCTGCGTAGC
>JBKGZD010000032.1:0-20142 GCA_046545795.1 Bacteroidales bacterium
TTAATTCTTCTTCTGTAGAGATAGGAATAAATTTCATTTATCAATGGATTGCTCTGAAACGGGAATTGTGTCAAATCACTACCCACCGGGAAAAATGCAATGGGTTTTTTCAAAAGCAAAACCGGAAGAATATAATCGCCGGTTGTCAGAACAAGATCATAATGACGAGATAACCTCCTTAAAAAAGACGATGGATAAAGATATGGAAATATTTTCTCCTTATATTGAATAATCCATTCCGGGTAATTGTCTTTTATTGAGGGCATATCATTTTCCGGTAAGCTTCTTTTATGCTTTAATTGTTTTGGGATGAGCAAAGAAGCATCGATGCCCTTTTGACGAAGCCAAAAAGTAAATCGAAATCCCGTATTTCCCTGATTACCAATAAATAATATTTTCATTCAGCAGAATTTTTCCATACAAAAGTATTGCGAAACTGGCCTATAGCTCCAAATTTTTCTTTAAATTTAAAAATATTACTCCTTCCTTGTGTGTTAACCGAAGAAGTTCCAAGATCAAAATAACGAAATCTTTTTTTTCTGGATTGAACCAGGGAAGAGTAGACTAAAAAAGGAAGGCCTTGAAGTTTTTCGTATTCAGGGTCATTGCATAAATAAAAAGAACTGTCCAATCTGCTGTTCTGCACAAAATGGCAAATTCCAGAGACAGGCTGTCGTTCGTGGTAAGCTACATCAAAATACACAGAGTCAGGAAAATTTTCATTAAGCCACTTTAGTTCATCCAGGTTATGTGTGGGTTTGGCCTTATGTTTCTGAAATGTTTTCTCGAAGGGAATTCTGAAATCTTTCAAAGGCGCATTATGTCGAAAAACAATACCCTCTCTTTCTGCTTTTTTCACATTCCTTCGTGCAGAACTCTGGACAATATACTTCAACTCATCATTAAGCTCCACTACGCTTGAAATATCTGTATTCGTCAAGACAAACCCTTTTTCATACAAAACAAGAAACAGAGTCTCTGAATAATCCTTATAAGCTGCCCTAATGGGAAATGTTATCCTGCATTCATCAACATTCAGCGATTGGAGGTATTCAATAAATTGCTCTACTAAAAGAGTTGCTTTATCATATCCCAGCAATGTTTTCACAACAAACCCACCATAACTGGCTCCAAATGGAGACAAGGCTATTTTTCTCCCTTTTTCATCAACCACAGCCATTGGAATTGCAGCACAAATACTTTTGCCTTTCATCCATATCAAATTATGTGTTGACTCCAGAAAATCCCTACCATGATAGGATAGGAAATCCAGGCGATGAAATAATGTTCCGTTTATTGAAGACTGAACAAACTTATTCCATGAGTTAAAATAACGTTCGCTATAAGAAATGATTTGAAACTTTTGCATATTGTTATCCTTTCATTCACAGTAAATTACAAAAACGAAATATCTCACCATAAACCTGGATCATCAAAAGCCAAAGCCGGATAATTATTTTCTATAAATTCTTTAGCTTTCCTTTTTTTCAGGCCTTTTTTTAAAGCCTGCAACATTCCTTCCCCTACCTTCAGACCCGCAGTATGTAGATCAGTCACAGCTCCCGAATCAATAAAATCCGTATTAAAACTCATATATCCAAAGGGAGCTGGCTCCTTTGGAACATAATCGGCTTTAAGGTCAGTGAAATCAACACGACCTGCAATATGAAAAACAAACATGTCTTCATGAATATGCTTACTATTCATGAAACAATCTTCTCCCGGTCCGATAATACACTTTTCTCTTTGTCTCTCAGCTATTATGATAGTGTTATATCTTCCTGGTTCTGGTTTTTTTGAATATTCCTCAACTAAATCAAAACTGTACTGGTTGTTACTCAAAACTTCTGCGATCGGCTTAATAAATTTATCATTCCCAATTACCAGTATTTTAGCTGAGAATGGCGTGAGTTTTTTCTTAAGCAAAAAATACAGAACGGTATAACCTATATATTGAAACGTTTTTAATCGTTCATCTTCTTCATTTGTTCCATATACTTTTATCCCTTTTTTCCGGCAAGCTTCCAGGTCGATATCAGCTTTGCGGAACTCCCATGGTTCAAACATATAAGGGATAACACACCCTGAAGATAACTGGCTAATCAGCGCTGTAGTCACAGGACGTAAAAAACCTGTGTTTGTAAGAATATTCACTGAAGATAAATCTACTTTTCCTAAACTATCTATAACTTCTACCCTTTTCTTAACATTACATTTTTCTGCCAGAGAATAAGTCTGCTTTTCCACCTCTTCGAAAGTTCCGTAATGAGAATCTTTTGAATAGGCATAGACATGTGCACCAGCTATTGAAGCTATTACCGGTGTTACTGAATAACTCCCTGTAGCAGCTTCAGTTAAAACATTTAACCCTGATAAATCCAGGTTAAATTTCTCAACGGCTCGATAGATTTTATTGATACTTGAATTTCTCAAATTTCAAAGCTTAATGTAGAAAACTGATTACAATTCATTAATAACCTTTATCAGATATAAGAGTAGCCTGACAATTAGACCTGGTAATAATCTCTGTACCAGTCAATAAATCTCTTCACTCCTTCTTTTACAGAAGTAGTTGGCTGATAGCCCATGTCATTTTTCAGGTTTTCAACATCAGCCCATGTTTTAGGAACATCCCCGGGTTGAAGGGGAAGGTAATTTTTCTGAGCTTCTTTATTCAAAGATTCCTCGATGGCATGAATAAAATCCATTAAGTGTACGGGCGAACTATTGCCAATATTGTAAACTTTATAGGGAGCCACAGAGCCGAAAGGATCAGGGGTTTCTCCCGACCAGTCTTTATTGGGGACAGGTGTATGCCGGGCTACTTTACTGATTCCGTCAACAATATCATCAATATAGGTAAAATCACGTTGCATTTCCCCCTGGTTATATACATCAATTGGTTCATCATTCAAAATGGCTTTGGTAAATTTAAAAAGAGCCATATCAGGCCTACCCCATGGCCCATATACTGTAAAAAATCGCAATCCTGTAGTTGGTAAATTAAACAAGTAACTGTATGTATGTGCCATCAGTTCATTGCTCTTCTTGCTTGCAGCATACAAACTAATTGGATGATCAACATTATCATTTTCGGAGAAAGGCATCTTCTCATTTAACCCATACACGCTAGAGCTACTTGCATACACAAGATGTTTTACATCAAAATGCCTGCATGCCTCCAGGATGTTAAGAAAACCCTCCCAGTTTGATTTTAAATATGCATCCGGGTGTGTCAGACTATAGCGCACACCTGCCTGAGCAGCCAAATGAATAACTTTATCGAACTTATGATGTTCAAAAAGATTAAACAAATTATCCTTATCACTCAAGTCAAGTTGTACAAAACGATAACCAGGAAATTCTTTACTTTCTACTAAATGGTTATAATCAATATCACGGCTGTGAATACCATGCTCTTTTAATCTTGAATATTTTAAATTTACATCATAATAATCGTTGATACTATCTAACCCTGTAATGGCATGCTCATCCTTTATCAATCTACTTACAAGGTGAAACCCAATAAAACCTGCTGTACCTGTTATTAATATTTTCATAAGTTTATTTTTTCATTGTTTTCGCAGCTTTTTCTGAACTCATATGGCTCCGCCATGTCGGTCACAACTAATTTGTAAACCATTAACCCGTTTTTATAAGTTATACGTAAAATAACAAATTACAGGCTTAGATATTCCAAACTCTTTATCTTATCTTTGAAGAGACCTTTTACATCAACGAAAATAGTTTCGTCAGCAACGTATTTCATGAAATCTTTTTCCTCCATAGCTAAAAATTCTTCATGACTAACCGCTACAATTACAGAATCATAAGCCCTTGCTTCCTACCAGCTAATTCAATTCCATATTCTTCTTTTAATTCTTCAGGTGAAGCATGAGGGTCTACGATATCAATTTTATTGTACATAATCTCAATTAATTAATCAATATTTTTACAAAATGGATGATACTCGCCTTTCAGTCCCATGGGGGTTGAATTTCTTATTGTATAAACCGTTTCAATCGATTTGCGCGATTCTTCCAGGCCAAAACCATTCCCTTTTAATATTTCCTGGTAAGTCAAAGTATGTAAATCAGTAAATCCACCGCTAAATTCAATTTCTTCTCCATCTACGGTTATTGAACGGAAAGTTCTTTTGTCTTCTTTCTTTATATGTTCAGGTATATCGTTATAGTCTACACTCAAGAACCATCTTACGCGTGCTTTTTCCAAATCAAGATACCCGGCAGCTTTATCTTTCCTGTAAACATGGACTACATTTTGTTTTACTTCCCCAAATATCCATGTCAACATATCATAAAAGTGTACACCTATGTTAGTAGCAATTCCTCCTGATTTCTCCTCATCACCTTTCCATGATATAAAATACCAGTTACCTCGTGAAGTGATATAAGTTAAGTCAATATCATACACTTTATCAGCAGGACCATTATCTATTTTTTCCTTTAGTTTTAATATACTGGGGTGTAATCGTAGCTGCAGAATATTATTTACTGTTTTTTTTGTCTCTTTCTCTATTTCTATTAAGGCATCCAGATTCCATGGATTAAGGACAACTGGTTTCTCACATATTGCATCTGCTCCCTGCCGAAGAGCAAATCGAATATGTGAATCATGAAGATAATTCGGGGTACAAATACTCACATAATCAATCCGGGTACCCTTTCGTTTGAGTTTGTCCAAATGCCTGTCAAATCTTTCATACTCAGTAAAAAAATCAGCATACGGAAAATAAGAGTCAATCGAACCTACATTGTCAAATTTATCTAATGTCGCCACAAGGTTATGGCCAGTTTCTTTAATTGCTTTTAAATGTCTAATCGCAATGTATCCTGCAACTCCAATGAGAGCAAAATTCTTTTTCTGTGAACTCATAAAACATCATTATTTTAACAAGTCACCAAATATACTGAAAAAATGAGCAAGTGATATAATCCTATGGAAAAATTTCTTTAATGAACAGGAGGTCTTTTCTACGAAGAATAACACATTTATTCATCCAGCCATGGATCATTTGATAAATTTGTGGATGCGTATATATCTGTTTGCTGAAAACGAAGAATATCCATTATCATAGCATGAAGCTTAAGCGCTTCTGCATTTTCCGGATCATTATCAAAAACTTTTTTTAATGTATTGAGAGCATCACTGAACTTTTGCATCTGTTTTAACAAAAATGCCTTCTTCAACAGAATATCCATATCTTCAGAGTTGTTTGCCAGGAAGGTGTTTAACAGCTCTATCGCATCCTTAAACTTCTCTTCTTTAACAAACTGTTCTGCTTTAACCAAAATATCGTGTTTATTATCCATAGCAATATTTAACGTGTTCCTGTTACACAAAATTTTAAAGCAATTGTTCCGGTTCTTTATAATCCTTTTTGATTATAGGAAAGCGATAAGAAATAAAATACTGAATTCCAATATTAATACTATTATCTCCTTTACCGTAACCCGGGATTATATAGGGAGGAATGTTATCATCTTTATTTTTTGCTATCATTAACTGCCCTCTAAAAGACCATCCAAAAAACACATTTGTCAAAACTTCCACTTTAAGTCCGGCAACTATCTCCAGCCATAATGCATTAAGCCTGTTGGTTTCGATATTATCCGCCTGGTAATCTCCCCAATAATTATTTTCTATTACAATATCACGAGCAGAATGATTATACTGAGCAACTCCTATTCTTGCCCCACCAAACAACATATCATAATCCCATGGCCCCTGAATACCTATTACATTGTAATCCATACCTAATTTTACAAACCTGCCGTCAGACGAATAATTCATACTTTCCTGGTCTTTATTTAAATCAAAAAGACCAGCTTCAATTACCGGATAATACAGATAATCAATTTCATAATCCAAAGATAAAACATGTGCTGAGTAGCCGGGATAAAAATAGCCTTTAGCAATTTGACTAACATCATATCCAATATTAGGTCCAACTACCCTTTTCTTCTGACCATATCCTTCATGAATATAAATCAGGACTAACAAGCTACAAAACAAATATTTCAAGATGGTTTTCATCAGATTTATTTACTGTATTTTGAATAATATTAAGAGAATCAATAAAATGCCCGGTAGAAATTATCGTATCAAGTTCGTAAACCAGTTTAAAACCACAATCCTGGGAAACAAATTCCTTATCATGTGTATATAAAAAAGTGATTGAATCCTGAAGTGAATCCGCATCTAAAATAAACATGCAACTATCTTTGTGTGGATTCAAGGGGAGTTTTAATTCATGGACACTTGAAGAAGAATCAGCTATGATAGAATCGTTATCCAGAGCATAAACGGATAATGAAGTTATAGCAACATCCTGTTTTACACCGTTCGTATCTATTGTATGAAAAGTAACTCCAACAGGTGTATTAAGGTTTTCCTCACAGGGATCGTCTTCGCATTGAATCAATAAAAAAATTATGCCCAGACTTATTAACAAAAGAAACTCTCGGTTCATCATGTATTTTTCTTTAACAATTTTCAAAATTAATCATTTTACTCTTTCTAAATTGAACTATTATAAGAATTATTATTCACCCTGGATAATTAGTAAATTATTCCGGTCTCTGTCAGGGAAGTAAAAATACTGACCAGGTATTTGGATTGTAGTATTCAGTGTTTGTTGATTTTATCCTTTTGAGATACCAGGGCAAAACTCTTATCATCAATTGCCCTTTGTACTGCCAGTATCCCATCCAGATGATCGTACTCATGCTGTATCAGCTCAGACAAATCATCTTCAAGTGTCCATTCCTGATCGTTCCAGTTCAAATCTTTAAAGCGAATTATACAGCTTTTATGCCTTCTGACTTTAACCAACAAGCCAGGAAAACTCATACAATCATCCCATAGGATAATCTTTTCATCACTTTTTTCCACAAAAACCGGGTTAATAACCGCATATGGCTGATCACTGATACGCATGCATATCAGTCTTTTCATATAACCTATCTGCGGTGCTGCAATCGCTCTTCCAGCTCCATGAAGTGAACGGTATTCAAGAATTATGTCATTCAATTCCCAAAACTTTTGTTCCACTAATGGTAACTCCTCCTTTGATACATCCACAGAAACCTCGTATAGTTCCGGATTTCCAAGTTTCAAAATTTTATCGGTTTTCATAAGTTTATTTTTTAATTTTTCATTGGTCATATGGAACTTACCATTATAAAATAAACATGTCCGTTTGTAATATTAATTTTTATTTTATCATGGACGATTCATGTGGTTATTTTTTATATTTGAAGTCAAATTTAAAATAAATTTAAATACCATGAAGATACTTAGTACCATCAGCCGGATATTAGTTGGATTAGTCTTTATTTTTTCTGGTTTTGTAAAAGGAATTGATCCAATTGGCACAAAAATTAAATTCACGGATTACTTTGAGGCTTTTGGGTTGGAACAATTGGAACCGCTTGCCTTTACACTGGCTATTCTATTAATCCTTTTTGAATTTATGCTGGGGATTGCCTTAATCGTCAATTTCAGAACAAAGGTTACTTCATGGGTTACCCTTATCTTCATGAGTCTGTTCACACTCTTAACCCTCTACCTGGCCTTTGAAAACCCAGTGAGTGACTGTGGCTGTTTTGGTGATGCAATCATTATGACAAATTGGGAAACTTTTTGGAAAAATGTCATAATTACCGGCTTAAGTATTATAGTATTTGCTAATCGGAACAATTTTAAAGAAAATCCGCGACCAAAAATACAATACAGTATTTTAAGCATTGCCTCCGTATTTATTATTGCAATCATAGTTTATTGTTACAACCATCTACCCATTATTGATTTCAGACCGTATAACATAGGCGCCAATATCACAGAAAAAATGGAGGTCCCAGAAGATGCTCCGCAACCAGAATACGAAACCATCCTCAAGTATGAAAAAGACGGAGAGGTAAAAGAATTCACAATGGACAGTCTTCCTGATTCAACCTGGAGCTGGGTTGAAACGGAAAATAAACTGATTAAGGAAGGATATCAACCCCCTATCCAGGATTTCACAATCACCACAATGGAAGGGCATGACATAACAGATATTATACTGGAAAAAGAAGAGCCTGTTTTCCTTTTTATCTCATTCAACCTTGAAAAAGCATCTGATAAAAATCAAGAAGCGATAAACAAATTAGCAAGGCTCACAATTGAGAAATTTGGAAACAAATCATTTATATGCCTCACTGCCTCAACAGAAAACGAAATTGAGAATTATAAAGATAAACACGAAGTACCGTATAGCTTTTATCATACAGACGAAATAACATTAAAAACAATCATAAGGTCAAATCCGGGGCTTGTATTAATTAAGGAAGGGACAATAATAGATAAATGGCATTATAATGATATTCCAACCCCAGAGATGGTTGCAGAGAAATATTTTTAATATTAAAAGAAATTTTATTTGGCACAATACCTTGTTAAACGGATATTATATGCTGTGCTAATCCTTTGGGGAGTAGCGAGCCTGATTTTTTTTCTTTTCAATGTATTGCCAGGTGATCCAGTGCGTATGATCATGGGGCAAAGGTCAGATATTGCTTCGGAACAAGCAATAAAACAAGACCTCGGACTTGATAAACCCAAAACATATCAATACATCAAATACCTGAATGATCTTTCCCCGGTTTCAGTACACTCAACAGATACATCGAGTTATTTTTCCCTGGATACTGCAAAATATGGAGCACATCATACTTTACTCCCCGGAGCTAATACAAAAACGGTAATCAAAATCCCCTACTTAAGGCGTTCTTATCAAAGCCGCAAAGAAGTAACAAAAATCATCGGTGACACACTGCCGAATACTTTTATACTAGCCATTTCTTCAATTGTCTTTGCTTCACTGGTTGGTATTTTCATTGGTATAATAGCAGCAATTTACAAAGACTCTTTATTTGACAGACTCTCGATTTTCTTTTCAGCATTTGGGATGTCATTACCTTCTTTTTTCGCTGCTATCCTTATAGGGTGGCTATTTGCTTTTGTACTGGGTGATATAACAGGACTAAATTTAACCGGCAATTTATATGAGATAGATGATTTTGGTACTGGCAGGTATCTGCAACTAAAAAATCTTATTCTACCTGCTCTCACATTAGGTATAAGACCATTATCTATTGTAATTCAGTTATCCAGGAATTCAATGCTGGATGTATTAAACCAGGATTATATAAGAACTGCTTATTCAAAAGGAATAAAATTCTCCCGGATAATTTATAAACATGCACTCAGGAACTCTCTAAACCCGGTAATCACAGCTGTATCTGGCTGGTTTGCAAGCATGATGGCTGGAATAGTGTTTGTAGAATATATCTTTGGCTGGAAAGGTTTGGGTTATGTTATCGTTGATGCTCTAAATAAATATGATCTGCCGGTTGTTATGGGAGTGGTTCTGACCATCTCAACAATGTTCATCATAATTAACATTTTAGTTGATATAGCTTACACACTGCTTGATCCAAGAGTAAGACTGGGCTGAGTTTGATATTTCTATCGTTACTCAGCCCAGACCCGCATCTCCAGAAAAACAATCAAACAATTCCGCTATGCATTGTATCTTCTTAATGACTCCTGTATTCCTTTATGTATCTCATACCAAAAGTTTAAGCTTGCTTCCGCTTTATCTTTCTCAAATGCTTCAACCCATTTTAACAATTCAGGATCATCGCTCTTTTCAACCTCTTTTTTTCTTTTCAGGAACTGATGAACATAATCAACTGTTCTTTCAGTCTCCCAGTAAACCGAAGCATTTCTGCTGTTTATCCTGCTTGCTGTTAATTGTAAAGTCTTCAGGAATTCCTCTTTTTTACCATATAATGATTCGATTATATCCGGGAGCATTTCCTCAGCCCATTTCCTGTGAAAACGGCACATTCCCATATTATCCATAATGAGTTCCTGCTTAAACCTTTCAGCGTTTAATTGTCCCAGTGTTCGTGGTGAAATAAAATCCGGACCATAATACATGTAATATTTTCCCATAATTGCCATTGGTGATAACACACCAGGAGTCCAGTATTGATTTGGCACTACCCATCCTCTACGTCCAAAAGCTGCATATACAAAATTTTGTGTAATGTCTTTTTTCTTCTTCATTGAAATTCTGTGTCCAAACCTTCTAATACCCCTTCGGAAATCCAATATACCACGTCTCTGCACTATTGAATCTAACAATTCTACCCCAATATTCGCATTATGCATTGAAGTTTCCACAACATCAAAATTATCAAGATCAAAAATTGGTTTATCACTTACACCAAGTTCCTCGGTAGTAAAAGAACCATCAATTAATGATTCCATAAGCCATCCAAGCACTCCTCCAATCGAAATGGCATCAAAACCATACATATCTGCTGTATGGTTTAGTTTTTCAGCAGCACGCTGGTCGAAAATACCTGTTAATGGGCCTAGTGTTTGATAAGGCTCATAATCTTTTTTGTACTCACCCCTCATTTTCTTACAAACTGCAGCACATGGCTCGCCACAATTTTTTTGCTGCTTCTTATCAATTGTTTCCTCATTAAATTGCTTCAAATAATGTCCCTCAATAAATTCTTTCTGCACTTTCATCCTCTCTTCTTCCGGCATGTATAAGCTCCGGTAGTTAAACATAAGAAGCCTGCCGCCCATTGTGGCATAATTAACTCCAAATGTACCACCTGTTTTAAATTTTGGTTCAAACCGGTATTTGGTTGTCGATTCAATATCTTTTGCTGCCAGCTTCTTCTCATATCTATCCTGGAACCATTGATCTGCAACTTTTTTATCCCTGAAGTCTTCTCCAACATGAGTACCTCCATATATTACTGCAACTATTCCATGCTCCTTGAACAGTTTGGTTCCAAAACCTCCGCGGCCAGCCCATGTATCAACATGCGTTATCTTTCCTTTGGTTATGGGTACCGAACCAATTGCTCCTATATCACTTGCTTCAGATGCAGGGCCAACAGCTAAAATTCTGGGATCGTTTTTATATCTGTCACCAAATTCTTCGAAAGTATAATCCATTAATGAATAAATTCCTTTCCTGCCTGATCTCCAGATATCATATATTTCAACAGGCCTTAAATCCACCTCTATCTCTTCTCCGTGTGTTCTGTTTAAATACAAAATAGAAGGATATGGAGCTTTGCCTATGATGGAAAGTTGGTTTATCCCAAGATTATCAAAAACAAGTCCGGCTCCTCCCATTGAGGAAACATAAAAACCACCCCAACAGGGAGAAAATCCAGTAAAAACCAGACGGTTTGAGCCCGGGAATATTGACCCTGCAAGTAAACCTGTACCTATATTTAAACCATTGTACTTTCCCGATAAATATAATCCCAAATCAACAGGACCGAAAAAGCGCCCAACCGGATATCTTTTCAGCCTGTAAAATCCTGATTCGGCATTTACAATTAAAGTTTTCAAATTTGATTCCATAGTAGTATCTTTAAATTTTAATTTACTGTATCTCACTGATACTTCCCATACTAATTCTTGAAACTAATTCCGCAAATATTGATAATACCCCCGCCATGATTTTTTTCTTATAATTACAATCAATGATGCTGTAAAAGTAATCATAAAACTATAGCAAGACAATATACTGTAAAACACAAAACTCCCAAAGCCCACTGTAATAAAGCAAAAAGAAACAACTACAAAAGGAATAAACTCTTTAAAACGTTTGCATTGCCCCCAAAGGACTAAAGAATTTTTCGTATTTTTGGATATTTTAATTTGAGTTTGCTATATTAGTAATGCAAAACTAAACCAATCCTAATTAAAATCATATAGCCATGAGAAAAAAAGTTGTTGCAGGCAATTGGAAAATGAATACAAGGTTACAAGACGGAATAAAACTAGTTGAAGAGATAAAAGCAGACTATGTAGAAATTCCAGAAGGTGTGTCAGTTATTATCGCCCCCCCATTTACCCATATATATGAAATTTTCAAGTCACTGAATGGCACAGGGATAAAAGTAGCAGCACAAAATTGCGCTGCCGAAGAATCAGGAGCTTACACCGGTGAAGTATCAGCCTCAATGATACGATCTGCCGGAGCAGAATACGTTATCATAGGACATTCTGAGAGACGTGGATATTTTAATGAAGATGATGAAGAAATTCTGAAAAAAATTAAAACAGCTACAAACAATGAACTGTTCCCAATAGTATGTTGTGGTGAAACTCTTAAAGACCGGGAAAATGATAAGCATTTTGATGTGGTGAAAAAACAACTGGAAAATACGATATTTAAATTAGATACTGACGATTTCAGTAAAATTATGCTGGCTTATGAGCCAGTATGGGCAATAGGAACAGGCAGAACAGCTACCCCGGAGCAAGCGCAGGAAATGCATAACTTTATCAGAAAACTGATAGCCAAGCAGTTTCCCGGAGGCCCTGCTTTAGAGAAAGAAATCCTATATGGAGGTAGTTGCAAACCTTCAAATGCGAAAGATTTATTTGGTCAGCCAGATATTGACGGAGGACTAATTGGAGGAGCATCCCTAAAAGCTAAAGACTTTATAGAAATTTGCAGATCATATTAAAAACCTGCACTTTTTATAAAATTTTTTTAACAATCAACTAAACAAGAAACCAAAATACATTTTTTAAAAGTGAGTTGGCTTCAGTAAAATAAAACTATTCAGAATCTCTGATTCCTACTGGAGTAAAACAATAATGCAGGTTTAAAAAATATGAAACAAACAATAGAACTGCAATGCATTATACATGCACCAAAAGACCAGAAACAGGAAATTAGCGATATATTAACAGCACAACTTTCCCTGATAGGCTATACAGGATTCCTTGACACACCTGAGGGACTTAATGCTTATATCCCCCAGGAATCATTTGATTACCCGGAAGTAAAATATCTTTCTGTTGTTCAAATGTTTAATGAACAAATTGAATTCAGGCACAAAATCATTAAGGAAAAAAACTGGAATGAATCATGGGAAAAAAGCTTTAAGCCAGTTACTGTTGGGAAAAAATGCATCATAAGAGCCCCTTTTCATGAACCGGAAAAAAATTTCCAGTTTGATATTATCATTGAACCCAAAATGTCTTTCGGGACTGGGCACCATGCTACAACATACTTAATGATAAATACTATACTTAACCTGGAAATTGAAAATAAGAAAATACTGGACATCGGATGTGGAACAGGAATTCTCGCGATTTTGGCTGATAAAATGAAGGCGAAGGAAATACTGGCTATTGACAAAAATGAATGGGCTTACAAAAATACGCTTGAAAACATTAATATCAATAATGCTAAAAATATCTCCTGCCAGCTAGGAACCCTGGAAAAAATCAAAAATAGATCTTTTGATATTATTTTAGCAAACATTAATAAAAACGTTCTTCTAAACGACCTCCCCCGTTATGGTGATATTCTAAATAAATCCGGTAAACTTATTTTAAGCGGAATTTATGTAAATGACCTGGAAGAAATTTGCCAGAAAGCTTCATTGTCAGAACTACAGTACAAAAATCATATGGAAACAAATGAATGGGTTGCTGTAGAATTTGAAAAAAATTAGAAAAATGCAATACAGAAAAATAAAGCTTGCTTCCTGCATAACACTACTATCCATTTTATTAGCCATTCCTGTACATTTATCAGCACAAGTTGTTGATGAATTTCCATCAGATTCCGCAGAATTCGTTGACACTTTTCAGGAGTTTATTGAAAACAAAATAAGCAAGAAAAATGAAAGTACATTTGAGGATTTTATATCAAATTGGGAATCAGGTAAATTCACCGAAAAAACCAGGGATTCAATTGGAGTTATAGCCAATAAATTGCTAGAAATTAACGGCAGAAGGGAACCCCACTTTATAAAAATGATGGAAGTTTTCCTCGAAATGGAAAATACAACATTCTACAAGCAATATTTCGACGAATGGATGCAGGCTTTCAGGTATGCTTCTACGCAACAAAAAAGCGAATTAGCAACTGTAATGAGACTATTCAATTTCACACTTAACTTTCATCACGAGAAATGTTTGTATGCATCCAGCACAAGAAAATGGTATGCATTAAGCAATGATTACCAAATCGAATTTGACACTACTCTAAAAATAAAATACAAGAATACAGACATTAAATGCAAATTCCGGGAGGACAGTATTCAAATATTTAATACTTCAGGGATTTTCTATCCATATACCAATCAATGGGAAGGACAAAAAGGAACTGTAACGTGGGAGCGTGCCGGTTATTCAAAAAATGATATTTATGCCCGACTAAGTGACTATAATATCAACATGACCAAAACCGAGTATGAAGCAGATTCTGTAGAATTCGTCAATAAATTATATTTCGATGAACCTGTATTGGGTAAACTGGAAGACAAGCTGGAACATATAATAACCCAGAAAAAAGCTATTTATCCTGTATTTCATTCCTACAAAAAAATATTTGAAATCAGTGATATCTATCAAAACATGGATTTCACAGGTGGATTTAAAATGAATGGCGCCCAGTTTACTGGGAGTGGCGGACAAAATCAAGATGCCCGGATAACTATATACAGCGAAGATACATTATTTATGACTGTTAAGTCAGATATTTTTATCCTGGAAAAAGAAAGAGCAATTTCCAAGAGAGCGAGTGTTGTGGTTCATTTAAACCAGGATTCTATCTACCATAGTGGTTTACAATTTAATTACAATGTTAATTCTCAAGAAATTGAATTCACGGCAAATGAGAACATCACATCAAAAAGCCCCTATTACAATACGTATCATAATATTTTCATGAAATTTGACCGGCTTTTGTGGAATGTCAACGATAAAAAGATATATTTCACTCACGGCAAGAATTCTACCAGCGGCAATGCTGAGTTTACCTCTAATAATTATTTTACATTAAATAAATGGATGCAGTTGGAGATGAGAGATGAAAGACATCCACTCATTGCAATTAGAAATTACTGCAACAAAATTGATTCCAAAAAATTCGATGTCAACAATTTTGCAAAATACCAGCGTAAATCAACTCACCAGGTTAAACACCGTTTATACGGATTAGCACAAGATGGTTTTATATTGTATGATACAGCAACTGATACTATAACAGTCAATGACAGACTATACAACTTCATCAATTCAAGAATAGAAAAAATTGATTATGATGTAATGCAACTTGAATCAAATACTGAGCGTCCAAATCATAACGGAGTGCTTGACTTATCCAATATGGAACTTACAATTAATGGGGTACCGTCAATAAAATTGAGCGATTCGCAGGATGTAAAAATTTATCCTGACGAAAGTCGTATAGTTATGAAAGAAAACAGGCATTTCGATTTTGGCGGTGAAGTAGAAGCAGGTCTTTTTAATTTCTTTGGCGAAAGCTTCTATTTTAATTATGATGATTTTAAAATAACCCTGGATACCATTGATTCATTAGAAATGAGATTTCAAACAGAAGAAATGGATGATTACGGTCAGGCCGTATTAGCACAAGTGGAAAATACAATTAACAGCCTTTCAGGTGATATTTATATTGACAAACCCGATAATAAATCAGGTAGAGCCTTGACACCCAGATATCCTATGTTTGAAAGTAAACAAAAATCTTATGTCTATTATGATGACTTGTTTGATGGTCCTTATAAAAAAGAAGACTTCTACTTTGAGCTCTTCCCCTTTCAAATGGATAGCCTGGATAATTTCAATCCTGAAAACCTGAAGTTTGACGGGAACTTTTATTCGTCAGGAATCTTTCCTCCTTTTGAAGAAACACTTAAACTAAGAGATGATAATTCTTTAGGTTTGACTAAGGAAACACCGGAAGAAGGCTATCCCTTGTACGAGGGAAAAGGAAAATATTTTGACACAATTGACATGAGCAACAAGGGATTGAAGGGGCAGGGAGTGTTATCATACCTGACAGCAGAAATGGAAACAGATGACATATTATTCTTCCCTGACTCTACATCTATACACGCAAATAGCTTTACTATGGATGAAAAAACAACAGGAATAGAATACCCGGAGGTTGCATCACAGAATGTTAATGTTCAATGGTATCCTCATGAGGATGTAATGTACATTGACCAGACAGATACAGCCTTTACCATGTACAATGAAAAAAACAAATTTGATGGTGACCTTACGTTAAAACCTACTGGTTTATCCGGCAAAGGGGAATTAGATATGTCAAAAGCTATATTAACATCAAAATATTTCAGCTATGACGCCAATTCTTTTACTGCTGATTCCTCTGATTTCCTTTTGAGAACCTTTGACCAAACAGATAAAGCATTTACCGCCAATGAAGTAGATGCACGAATTGATTACAATGATCAAAGAGGAAGATTCCAAACCAACAATAGCTATACAAAGAGTAAATTTCACCAAAATCTTTATGAATCTTATCTTGATAAGTTTACCTGGAGAATAAATGAGAACGCTTTGGAAATCAAATCTATCCCTCAACCAGAAACTACTTACGGGAAAAAAGATGAATTAGAGCAGTTAAAAGATTTTGACGGCCCGGGAGCGCTATTCCTATCAAACCATAAAGGACAGGATTCGCTGCGGTTTATTTCATCTGAAGCAGAATACCTGCTGGAAAACAATACAATTAATGCAACCCAGGTAGATTCGGTATATGTTGCTGATGCCAGTCTTGTTCCTGATAAAAAAGAGTTAAATATTGGGGAAAAAGCAGAAATGGACACACTAAATATGGCGGAGATTTTTGCGAACAGAACACAAAGATTTCATAAATTCTTTGATGCGAAAATAAAAATAAAAGGACGTAATGAATATAGCGGAGAAGGGAACTATGATTATATTGACAAAAACAAAGAAAAACAAACCATTCACTTCGACGATATAGAAGTAAATAAACAAGAAAAAACAATAGCCGAAGGAGAAATAGCACATGCAGATAGTTTTAATTTAAGTCCGCATTTTAGGTACAGGGGAAAAACACACCTCAGGGCAGAAAGAGAACACCTGGAATTCAAAGGCGGAACCAGAATGTATCATAATTGCCCCACAATTAACCCAAGGTATATTTATTTTGAAGAGGTATTGGATCCTGATGATATTCATATCCCTATTGGAGAGCAACTTAAGGACCTAAAAGGAAATAAAGTTTTTGTGGGATCTTATATTACACGTGATTCAAGTCATATTTACTCCACCTTTTTGACACCGAGAAAAGACCCCAGTCATATTCCTCTTATTTCATCCAAAGGGTACCTCAAAGCAGACGAAAAAACAAGTCAGTATATCATTGCTGAAAAACCTAAAATGGAAAACCCCGAAGATTCAACTGGACCAATTATACGTTTAAACAAAAATACATGCATGTATAATGCCCAGGGAAAGATAAGCCTGGGTGTTGACTTAGGAGAAATAGGGATAAATCCTGCAGGTGAGTTTGACCATGATTTAATGACAAATAAGGTAAAACTTGACCTAACTATACCATTGAATTTCATGTTCAGCGAAGAAGCCCTGGATACTATGAGGAATGAAATTAATAAGATGAACAATCTTGATGTTATAAATCTGAACTCGAAACGAACCCGAATAAACCTTAATGAAATATATGATTTACAAACAACAGAAGACTTTTTCACAGAACTTGATAAAGAAGAAAACAAAAGGGCAATACCGGATGAAATTGAAAGCACTTTACTTTTATCCAATATTAAACTTAACTGGAATACTGAAACTGAATCTTACTTGTCTGAAGGGAAGATAGGAGTTGCACTGATTAACGGCAAACCTGTTAATAAATACATGGATGGATATGTGGAATTTGTGAAAAGAAGATCTGGAGACAGAATGTATATATATCTCCAACCCGACGATGATACATTTTATTTCTTCTATTACTTCAGAGGAATGCTCAGGGTATACTCAAGCAATAAACATTTCATAAGCTCTATTCAGGATATTCCGGAAAGAAAAAGGACTATACGCGATAATATTTTCAGTCCAGTACAATACAGGTATATACTAACTCCTGAATCAAGACTAAACCAATTCTATAAACACAAAAGGGAAATAGAAGAAAAATATAAAAACGGTAACAGCCAGAATGAAAATCAGGAGGAAAGGGAGAAAGAAAAGGAGAAAGAACAATAAAGGCCTTACAAAGAAAACACTACAAAAAAAGCCGGCTAATCGATATTAGCCGGCTTTTTGGTAGCGAGAGTGAGACTTGAACTCACGACCTCAGCATTATGAATGCTGCGCTCTAACCACCTGAGCTATCTCGCCATTGTTTTGGGTTTGCAAATATAATATTTTCTTTAAAGAATAATAAAATTTTGACAAGAATTTTATATATTGCACTAAGTTAATCTATATCAAGAAAAAACAAGACAATCGAATCTTTAAAGCAAGAAATATGAAGGACAAATTTCAACTTGAATATTCACTGAATGTATCCCCAAATATACTTTTCACCCGTTTAAGCACTCCCGGCGGTCTTTCAGAGTGGTTTGCCGAGGATATAAAATTAAATGATAATATTTTTACTTTCATCTGGCAGGAATCCGAGCAAGAAGCAAAAATGCTACAGAAAAAAAACAATAAATATATCCGGTTCAAGTGGTTGGAAGATGAAGACAAAAACAGTTTTTTTGAATTCCGAATTAACAGAGATGAACTTACCGGAGATATAGCTTTGGTTATTACCGATTTTGCAGAAAAAGATGAAAAAGATGACGCCATAGAACTTTGGAATACACAAATAGAAGAGCTAAAACAAATTCTTGGGGTTAGTTAATAGTCCTTTTTGAAGTATACCACATTTTAAAATGTTTGAAAATAAAGAACGAGGAGCAAGTCAAGCTATATATCCTCGCAACAGCTTAAATCCTTATTCTGGTATTCAAAGAAAAGAAATCCGATCAAAGTAATCCCTAAAATCTATTACACAGGCTGAAAAATAACTTATTTTTGCACTCGTTATATTCTAAAACTTAACAAGAGTGAAAAAACTACATAAATTACTGTTCAGATCTTTTACAGGACCATTAATTGCCACATTCTTCATAGCCCTGTTTATTCTCATGATGCAATTTTTATGGCAGAAAATTGATGACCTTGCCGGAAAAGGGCTGGAATGGGACGTAATTGCAGAATTACTAACATATGCCTCAGCAGGTTTGGTACCTACCGCTTTACCCCTTGCTATATTACTATCATCAATAATGACTTTTGGGAATCTGGGGGAGAATTTCGAACTTACAGCGATAAAATCCTCCGGTATCTCTTTACAAAAATTTATGAAGCCCCTAATCATTCTTAGTATCACGTTCACCATCGGAATTTTTCTATATTCAAACTATGTCATTCCCTATTCTAACCTAAAAGCAATGTCTTTGATTTATGATATAAAAAGACAAAATGAGGAATTACAAATCAAAGAAGGAGTTTTCTATAATGAGATTGACGGATTTAGCATTAAAATCAGTGAAAAAGACTCCAAAACAAAACTAATGAAAGACATAATGATTTACGATCATAGCAGCGACAATGGAAATCTACAGGTAACTACCGCAGACTCAGGCTATATGCGAATGACTGATGACGATACCAAACTACTTTTTACCCTGTTTGACGGACAAACTTATCAGGAACTTGAAGAAAATAAGAAGAAAGGTGGTGCAAGAAAACGCGATGAATACCCTCATCAAATAACAAAATTTCAAAAACAAACCATGTTAATTGATTTAAAGGGTTTTGAATTAGACCGTACCGATGAGAGCCTATTCAGCAATCATTACCAGATGCTAGATATTGCAGAACTAAAAAATAATGAAGATTCTCTTGCTCAATCTTTTTCAAAAAATGCCAAAGAATTTGCATTAGACTTAAACAAAAATTTATATCTCGACAGAGCCCAATTAGTTAAAAATGAAAGAGAAAGATACCAGGAAGAACTAAAAGAGCCAATCAAAAACGATATCAATCAAATAAAACAGGATACAATAAGACAAGAACAAACCAGAAAAAAAGACACCATAGATGCAGAACTTAATGCAGAATATATAAACAACAAAGATTCTATAAAAAATCAAAACGTTGACAGCATAAGAGATTCAGCATATAAAGATATTAAACCGA
>JBKGZD010000033.1:0-19725 GCA_046545795.1 Bacteroidales bacterium
ATACACGGGTGTAGCTCAGTTGGTAGAGCAGCGGTCTCCAAAACCGCCGGTCGTGAGTTCGAGTCTTACCACCCGTGCAAAATAATATAAAAATGAAAATAAAAACATATTTACAAAATTCCTATAATGAGCTGGTATATAAAGTCTCCTGGCCAACATGGAGTGAACTGCAGAAAAGTGCAGTAGTTGTAATGGTTGCTTCCTTAATTATTGCTTTAATTGTATTCATTATGGATTTCTCTTTTAGAAATGTAATGGATTTTGTTTATAGTATGTTTTATTAATGTAAGCTGGTTCGGACAATGAGTGAGCAAGAAAAGAAATGGTACGTATTGAGAGCAATAGGCGGGAAAGAAAAACAGGTTAAGCAATATCTTGAATCGGAAATTGCAAAAGGTAAACTTGAGGGCTATGTATCTCAAGTCTTAATTCCTACTGAAAAAGTTTATCAAATACGAAACGGCAAAAAAATCAGTAAGGAGAGAAATTTCTTCCCTGGCTATGTATTGGTTGAGGCTGCATTGGGTGGTGATATTCAACATTACCTGGAAAACATCCCCAATGTGATTGGATTTTTAAGAGCGGAGGGAAAAGACCCTACACCTTTGAGAAAATCCGAGGTAAACAGGATTCTGGGTAAGGTTGATGAATTAGCCGATAGTGATGAATCATTAAATGTACCTTTTTATGTGGGAGAAACTGTAAAAGTCATTGACGGGCCTTTTAATAATTTTAACGGAGTCATCGAAGAAGTGAATGAAGAGAAGAAAAAATTGAAGGTGATGGTGAAAATTTTTGGTAGAAAGACCCCGTTAGAGCTTAGTTTTATGCAAGTTGAAAAAGAATAATTTTTAAGTAAAAAAAAGCTATGGCGAAAAAAGTTGAAGGAGTTATTAAATTGCAAATAAGAGGTGGCCAAGCAAACCCATCTCCACCTGTAGGACCGGCTTTAGGTGCTAAAGGTGTTAATATCATGGAGTTTTGCAAACAGTTTAATGCAAAAACCCAGGATAGAGCTGGTAAGGTTATCCCTGCAATAATAACAGTTTATTCGGATAAGTCATTTGATTTTGTTACAAAGACTCCTCCTGCTCCAGTACAAATCCTGGAAAAAGCGAAACTGAAAGGTGGCTCTTCAGAACCGAATAAAGAAAAGGTTGGAGCTGTTACCTGGGGACAGGTGAAAGAAATTGCTGAAGATAAAATGGAAGATTTAAATGCTTTTACAATTGAATCAGCAATGAAAATGGTGGCAGGAACTGCAAGGAGTATGGGTATTACTGTAAAAGGGAAATTTCCCGTTAACGAATAAAATTAATCCAAATAACAATGGCGAAATTAACTAAAAAGAGAAAAGAGGTACTCGAAAAATTTGACAGATATCAATTATATAAATTGGAAGAAGCATCTAATTTAGTAAAAGAGTTAACAACTGCGAATTTCGATGCCTCTGTAGATATTGATGTGCGTTTGGGAGTTGACCCCAGGAAACCTAATCAAATGGTCAGGGGGATTGTCACTTTACCACATGGCACAGGAAAAACAAAAAAAGTGCTTGTTTTATGTACCGCTGATAAAGAAGAAGAAGCAAAAGCAGCGGGAGCCGATTATGTTGGTTTGGATGAATATGTTAAAAAAATTAAAGAAGGGTGGACAGATATGGATGTTGTAATTACAACTCCTTCTGTTATGCCTAAAGTAGGGCCTTTAGGAAAGGTTCTCGGACCAAGAGGTCTTATGCCAAACCCTAAAAGCGGAACAGTTACGGATGATATAGGACAAGCCGTAGAGGAAATTAAAAAAGGAAAAATCGATTTTAAAGTCGATAAGTATGGAATCGTACATACTTCAATAGGTAAAGTATCTTTTGATGCAAAGAAAATTTATGAGAATGCTAAAGAATTCTTAAATACAATAAGAAAACTAAAGCCTTCTGCTGCTAAAGGTACTTATATTAGAAGCATAACGTTATCAAGTACAATGAGCCCGGGGATAAAAATAGACCCCAGTGATTTAAGAAAAGCGGTTTAGCATTATAACAATTTAAAGAAACAATAGCTTTATGAGACGTGAAGATAAAGAACAAGTAGTAAATTCACTTGTTGAAGATATAAAAAATTCCACCCACTTTTACCTGGCTGATACATCTGGGCTTAATGCCGAAGATACCGTTAGCCTTCGAAGAAAGTGCTTCGAAAATGATTTAAAAATGAAAGTGGTGAAAAATACTTTGCTGAAAAGAGCATTAGATCAAGTCGATGCTGAAGTGGATGAATTGTATGAGGTCCTTAGTGGGCCTACATCTGTTATTTTAACCGAAAAGGGCAATGCTCCGGCAAAGATTATAAAAGAATTTCGGAAAAAACATGAAAAGCCTGTTCTTAAAGGGGCTTATGTGGAAGAATCTATTTATATCGGAGATGATAAATTAGAAACATTATCCGAAATTAAATCTAAAGAAGAGCTTCTTGGTGACCTTATATATCAATTACAATCACCTATGAACGATGTGATTTCAGGATTGAAATCAGGTGGCCACATCCTAGCTGGAGTTTTAGAAACTTTATCAGAAAAAGAAGAGTAAAAATCAAAATTTAAATTTATTAAAATCTAGAGAACAATGGCA
The DNA here is from genome assembly GCA_046545795.1 of Bacteroidales bacterium. Lineage (GTDB taxonomy): Bacteria > Bacteroidota > Bacteroidia > Bacteroidales > UBA12077 > JAGXLC01. The sequence continues at coordinate 2,627 of JBKGZD010000033.1, forward strand.
GATTTAAAAGCGCTTGCAGAAGAATTGGTTAACTTAAGTGTTAAAGAAGTTAACGAACTAGCAGACATATTGAAAGACGAATATGGAATTGAACCAGCCTCTGCACCTGTAGTAGCTGCAGGACCAGCTGGAGGCGGCGAAGGTGAAGGTGCGGAAGAAAAAACCGAATTTGATGTAGTTTTGAAATCTCCTGGTGGAGCTAAGCTACAAATTGTTAAATTAGTTAAAGAATTAAGCGGACTTGGACTTAAGGAAGCTAAAGAATTAGTAGACTCTGTGCCTAAGGCTGTTCAGGAAGGTGTTTCTAAAGAAGAGGCAGAATCATTAAAAGCTAAACTAGAAGAAGCCGGCGCAGAAGTTGAACTTCAGTAGAGAAATTCGGTTAACTCTAATATTTTATAGGTTTAGAATCCTATACTAACTTAGGATTCTTTACCTTTTTTTCCTATTTATATATATTGTGGTAGGTTCATTTAATTCCTTGGAAGAATGATATTACAAAAAAACAATCAGCGGATCAGCTTCGCATCTACTAAAAATCAGTTGACATATCCCGATTTTTTAGGAATCCAGCTTAAATCTTTTAGAAATTTTTTCCAATTAGATACTACTCCTGAACAACGTAAAGAAGAAGGCTTATATCAGGTCTTTCAGGAGAATTATCCGATTACGGATACCAGGAATAATTTTGTGCTGGAATTTATAGATTATGTTGTTGATCCCCCAAGATACACTATTGAGGAATGCATCGAAAGAGGCTTAACCTATAGTGTACCACTTAAGGCAAAATTAAAATTGTATTGCACAGACCCGGAACATGAGGATTTTGATACCGTTATTCAGGATGTATATCTTGGTACTGTACCTTATATGACGGATAAAGGTTCTTTTGTTATTAATGGGGCAGAGAGAGTTATCGTTTCTCAGCTTCATCGATCTCCGGGTGTCTTTTTCGGACAAAGTATTCACGCTAATGGAACCAAACTTTATTCTGCACGAATTATTCCTTTTAGAGGATCATGGATAGAGTTTGCAACCGATGTCAATAACGTGATGTATGCATATATTGACAGAAAAAAGAAATTACCCGTAACAACATTGTTGCGTGCTATTGGTTATGAAAGTGATAAAGATGTACTTGAGATATTTAACCTGGCTGATGAAATTAAAGTGTCAAAACCAAACCTTCAAAAGGTTGTTGGACGTACATTAGCTGCAAGAGTACTTCGCTCATGGGTAGAAGATTTTGTTGATGAAGATACTGGTGAGGTCGTTTCTATTGAGAGAAATGAAGTAGTTATTGACCGTGATACAGTGATTGAAGAAAAGCATATCGATCAAATCATTGATTCTGGAGCTGAAACAATCCTGTTACACAGAGAAGATCATTCCCAGATTGATTATGCTATCATATATAATACCCTGCAGAAAGATCCTTGTAATTCAGAGAAGGAAGCTGTAATGCACGTTTACAGACAGTTGAGAAATGCAGAACCGCCTGATGAGGCTACTGCACGTGACGTTATTGATAAATTATTCTTTTCGGATACAAGATATGATCTTGGTGAGGTTGGACGATACAGGCTTAATAAAAAATTAAACCTGGAAACTTCAATTGACACAAAAACTTTAACAAATGATGATATCATCGAAATCATTAAGTATTTAATTAAACTTATTAATTCTAAAACTAATGTTGATGATATTGATCACTTAAGTAACAGACGCGTACGTACAGTAGGCGAGCAGTTATATAATCAGTTTGGAGTTGGGTTAGCCCGAATGGCAAGAACTATAAGGGAAAGAATGAATGTCCGTGATAATGAGGTGTTTACTCCTATAGACCTTATTAACTCGAAGACATTGTCTTCTGTTATTAATTCTTTCTTTGGCACAAATCAATTATCTCAGTTTATGGATCAAACAAATCCATTGGCTGAAGTTACCCATAAGCGAAGATTATCTGCATTAGGACCAGGTGGACTTAGCCGTGAAAGAGCAGGGTTTGAAGTTAGAGACGTGCATTATACACACTATGGCCGGCTATGCCCCATCGAAACTCCTGAAGGTCCGAATATTGGCCTTATATCTTCATTATGTGTGTATGCTAAAATTAATGAGCTGGGCTTTATTGAAACACCCTACAGAAAGGTTGAAAATGGTAAAGTTGATCTTACCAAGGATGGTGCAATTTATTTGAGTGCTGAAGAAGAAGAAGCAAAAATGATTGCCCAGGCTAATGCAAAAATCGATGATCAAGGGGGGTTCAGAACAGAAAAAGTTAAAGCAAGACATGATGGAGATTTTCCATACACTGAAGCATCTTCTGTTAATTTAATGGACGTTGCTCCGAATCAAATAGCATCAATTGCAGCATCTTTAATTCCATTCCTTGAGCACAATGATGCAAACCGTGCTCTTATGGGATCAAATATGATGCGGCAAGCAGTGCCTCTGATGAAACCTGATTCACCTATTGTGGGAACAGGTCTTGAAGGGGAAGTTGTTAAGGATTCCAGATTGCAGATTGTTGCTGAAGGTGATGGAATTGTTGAATACGTTGATGCAAATGAGATAGTTGTTAATTATGAAACATCAGAAGAAGATAAATTTGTTAGCTTCGAAGATGATGTTAAACGTTATCGACTAACTAAATACCATAAAACAAATCAAAATACCAGTATTACTTTAAAACCCATTGTGCATAAGGGTGATAAGGTAACTAAAGGGCAGGTTCTGACAGAAGGATATGGCACACAAGACGGAGAACTGGCTTTAGGCAAAAACCTGAAAGTGGCATTCATGCCATGGAAAGGATATAATTTTGAAGATGCTATAGTAATCTCTGAAAATGTTGTAAGAGAGGATGTCTTTACTTCTGTTCATATTGAAGAGCATGTAATGGAAGTTCGAGACACCAAAAGAGGTCTTGAAGAGCTAACCTCTGATATTCCTAACGTAAGTGAGGAAGCAACAAAAGACCTCGATGAGAATGGTATTATAAGAATTGGCGCTCACGTAAAACCTGGAGATATTTTAATTGGTAAAATTACTCCTAAAGGTGAATCGGATCCTTCACCGGAAGAAAAATTGCTGCGTGCAATTTTTGGTGATAAAGCTGGTGATGTAAAGGACGCTTCTCTAAAAGCTTCTCCTTCATTAAATGGTGTTATCATTGATAAGAAATTATTTACCAGAGCGGTAAAAGATAAAAAAGCCAAGAATTCTGACAAAGATAAACTGGAAGAGTTGGATAAGGAATATGGACAACATATTGATAATTTAACAAACCGGCTGATCGATAAACTTTTTGTTCTGGTAAATGGAAAAACGTCACAGGGAGTAAAGGATTATTATAATGCTGTGGTTGTGCCTAAAGGGAAAAAATTTACACAGAAAATTCTCCAGGACATCGACTACACAAATGTGAGTCCTAAAAAATGGACAACCGATAAGAGCAAAAATGAGGTCATTAAAACCTTATTACATAACTATAATATTAAACGACGAGCGATTGAAGCCCAGTTGAGAAGAGAAAAATATAATATCTCTATAGGTGATGAACTACCTACTGGAATAGTTCAAATGGCTAAAGTTTATATTGCTAAGAAAAGAAAAATTAAAGTAGGCGATAAATTGGCAGGACGACATGGTAATAAGGGTATTATTTCCAAAGTTGTCCGTGTCGAAGATATGCCTTTCCTTGAAGATGGAACTCCAGTGGATATTGTCTTAAATCCATTAGGTGTGCCTTCAAGGATGAACCTTGGACAGATTTATGAATCTGTGCTTGGATGGGCCGGTGAAAAACTTGGGCTGAAGTTTTCAACTCCAATTTTTGACGGTGCATCACTTGATCAAATAAATGAATATACCGAAAAGGCAGGTCTGCCTGCATATGGTAAAACACACTTATTTGATGGAGGAACTGGCGAAAAATTTGACCAGCCGGCTACCGTTGGCGTTATTTATATGTTAAAGCTTGGACATATGGTCGAAGATAAAATTCATGCCCGTTCTATTGGGCCATACTCCTTGATAACTCAACAACCGCTTGGAGGAAAGGCGCAATTTGGTGGACAGCGATTTGGTGAGATGGAAGTTTGGGCACTTGAAGCATTTGGAGCTTCAAATATCTTGCAGGAAATGCTGACTGTTAAATCCGATGACGTTAATGGTAGGGCTCGTGCATACGAAACAATTGTTAAAGGGGATCCGTTGCCTGTTGCTGGCATACCGGAATCTTTTAATGTATTGTTGCACGAATTGCGTGGACTCGGATTGAGTATTAAGATGGAAAAAGATGAATAAGCTGGTTCGTCTTAAATGTTTATTGATTATGTATTAATTTAATTTTTGGTCTATGTCATTCAGAAAGGATAATAAAATTTCAAGTGACTTTAATAAAGTGTCCGTCGGATTAGCATCACCTGAAGAGATTCTGGAACAATCTCATGGTGAAGTGCTGAAACCGGAAACTATAAACTATAGAACCTACAAACCCGAACGAGACGGCTTGTTTTGTGAACGAATATTCGGTCCTGTAAAAGATTACGAATGTCATTGCGGGAAATACAAGAGAATAAGGTATAAAGGGATTGTATGTGACAGATGTGGAGTTGAAGTCACCGAAAAGAAAGTTAGAAGGGAACGAATGGGGCATATCTCATTAGTTGTCCCGGTTGCTCATATATGGTATTTTAGATCTTTACCAAACAAAATAGGATTGCTACTTGGCTTACCTACTAAAAAGCTTGATTCCATAATTTATTATGAACGATATGTCGTGATTAATCCAGGCGTAAAAGCTCAGGATGGAGTTAAATATTTAGATTTTTTAACTGAAGAGGAATACCTGGATATTCTAGAATCACTACCAAAGGGTAATCAACAACTCGAAGATACTGACCCAAATAAGTTTGTAGCTGATATGGGTGCAGAAGCGCTTTATAAACTGCTTGCACAAATTGATCTTGATGAGTTGTCTTATAGCCTGAGGTATAAAGCTGATAACGAAACTTCACAGCAAAGAAAGAAAGAGGCGCTAAAAAGATTACAGGTGGTGGAAGCTTTCAGAGCTTCTAAAGAACGTAACAGACCTGAGTGGATGATCACTAAGGTAGTACCGGTTATTCCACCTGAGTTAAGACCATTGGTACCTCTTGATGGGGGTCGTTTTGCTACTTCAGACCTTAATGATCTTTACAGAAGAGTCATAATAAGGAACAATCGATTAAAACGTTTGATCGAAATAAAGGCCCCTGAAGTAATTTTGAGAAATGAAAAGAGAATGTTACAGGAAGCTGTGGATTCTCTATTCGATAATTCAAGAAAATCCAATGCTGTAAAAACAGATTCAAACAGAGCTTTAAAGTCACTCAGCGACAGCCTTAAAGGAAAACAAGGTAGATTTCGCCAGAACTTACTGGGTAAACGTGTGGATTATTCTGCTCGTTCTGTTATTAGTGTGGGTCCAGAGCTTAATATGCACGAATGCGGAATTCCCAAAGATATGGCAGCGGAGATTTATAAACCCTTTGTAATTCGAAAATTGATTGAAAGAGGAATTGTTAAAACTGTTAAATCCGCTAAAAAAATTGTCGACAGGAAAGACCCGGTAGTATGGGATATCCTGGAAAATGTGATGAAAGGACATCCTGTATTATTAAACCGTGCACCAACCTTGCACCGGCTTGGTATTCAGGCATTTCAGCCAAAACTAATCGAAGGGAAAGCAATTCAGTTACATCCACTGGCATGTACACCTTTTAATGCAGACTTTGATGGTGACCAGATGGCTGTTCACTTGCCTTTGGGTCATGCTTCAATTTTGGAGGCTCAATTGTTGATGCTTTCTACACATAATGTGTTAAATCCTGCAAATGGTGCACCTATTACAGTTCCTTCCCAGGATATGGTGCTTGGATTATATTATCTTACTAAAGAAAGAAAAGGCGCTAAGGGTGAGGGAATTACTTTTTATTCTCCTGAAGAAGCCATTATTGCCTATAATGAAAAGGCTGTTGACCTTCACGCTTCAGTGAAAGTTCGGGTTCAAACAGATGAAGAGCAAGAAAAAGGGAGACAGCTAATTGAAACAACGGTTGGCAGAATAATATTTAATCAATATGTTCCCAAAGGAATAGGATATATTAATAAATTATTAACCAAAAAATCATTAAGGGATATTATCGGAGAGGTATTGAAGCGTACTGATGCTCCAAAAATTGCTAAATTCCTTGACGATATCAAATCTTTAGGTTTCAATACTGCTTATAGTGGTGGGTTGTCATTTAACCTTGATGATATTATTATTCCTGAAGAAAAGAGTGAGCTTGTTCCAGCCGGGTATGAGCAGGTAGATGAAGTTATGAACAACTATAATATGGGTTTCATAACATTTAAAGAGAGGTATAACCAGATCATTGATATTTGGACACATACAAATGCCAATCTTACACAAATATTGATGAACAAGTTGAGCAGTGATAATCAGGGTTTTAACTCTGTTTATATGATGCTTGATTCAGGTGCAAGAGGCTCAAAAGAGCAGATTAGACAGCTTTCAGGTATGAGAGGTTTGATGGCAAAACCCCAAAAATCGGGTACTACTGGGTCTGAAATTATTGAAAACCCAATTTTATCTAACTTTAAAGAGGGTCTTTCAGTTTTAGAGTACTTTATTTCTACACACGGTGCCCGTAAAGGTCTTGCTGACACCGCACTTAAGACTGCAGATGCCGGTTATCTTACTCGTCGCCTTGTGGATGTTTCTCAGGATGTGATTATACGAGAAGAAGACTGCGGAACCCTTCGTGGTTTAGTTGTTGGCCCGATTAAAAAGAATGAAGAGATTATTGAAACTTTATATGAACGTATTCTTGGCAGAATTGCAGTTCACGATATATATCATCCATTTTCCGGGGAGTTAATTGTTGCATCGGGAGACCAAATTGATGAGGAAATTGCTCAGCAAATTGAAGATTCTCCGTTAGAGCAAATTGAAATACGTTCAGTATTAACTTGTGAAACAAAAGAGGGAGTCTGTTCAACTTGCTATGGACGAAACTTAGCAACAGGCAAAATGGCTGATAAGGGTGAGGCTGTTGGAGTTATTGCAGCCCAATCTATTGGAGAACCGGGGACTCAGTTGACTCTTAGAACATTCCACGTTGGTGGTACAGCTTCTAATATTGCTGCTAGTTCTACAATTGTATCTAAATATGATGGGTACGTTGAAATTGATGAACTGAGAACCGTGGAAAAAGAAGAAGTCGACGAAAATGGAAAGAAAAGGAAGATTGATATTGTGATTGGTCGATTGGCTGAATTGAGAATCATTGATAAAAATACAAACATCGTTTTATCAACCAATAATATTCCATATGGCTCAAGACTGTATATTAAGAGTGGTGATGAAGTGAAAAAGGATCAACTCTTGTGTGAATGGGATCCATATAATGCAGTGATAATCTCTGAAAGCCCTGGTAAAGTGAAGTTTAAAAATGTTATTTCAGGTATTACCTATAAAGAGGAATCTGACGAACAAACCGGTTTCCGTGAAAAGGTGATTACAGAAACTAAAGATAAGAAGAAAAATCCTGAAATACAGATAGTTGAAGAAAATGATGAGGTGCTTAAGAATTATAACCTCCCGGTTGGTGCTCATGTAGTTGCAGAAGAGGGAGACGAAGTTAAAAAAGGAGATATTCTGGTTAAGATACCGCGAACAGTTGGAAAATCTGGTGACATTACAGGTGGTCTGCCCAGAGTTACTGAATTATTCGAGGCAAGAAATCCTTCAAATCCTGCGGTTGTTTCTGAGATTGACGGAGAAGTTGCCTTTGGAAAAATCAAACGTGGAAATAGAGAAATCTTAATTAAGTCAAAAACAGGGGAAGTTAAAAAATATCTTGTTTCATTGGCCAAGCAGATACTTGTCCAGGAAAATGACTATGTGAAGGCAGGTACACCTCTTTCTGACGGCGCTATAACACCTTCAGATATACTTTCAATCAAGGGACCTACTAAGGTTCAGGAATATATTGTGAATGAAGTTCAGGAGGTTTATCGTTTGCAGGGAGTGAAAATACATGATAAGCATTTTGAAATTATCGTTCGCCAGATGATGAGAAAGGTTGTGATAGAAGATCCTGGTGATACTAAATTCCTGGAGAATCAGATTGCTGATAAAGTTGAATTCCAGGAGGAAAACGATTGGATATATGATAAGAAAGTAGTAACTGATCCTGGTGATTCTAAGAATTTACGTTCTGGTCAGATTGTTACAGCCAGAAAATTGCGTGATGAGAATTCAATTCTGAAGCGTAAAGACCTGAAACCTGTGGAGGCAAGGGATGCTGTACCAGCTACCTCTAGCCAGAAATTACAGGGTATTACACGTGCTGCCCTTCAAACGAAGAGCTTCTTATCTGCCGCTTCTTTCCAGGAAACTACAAGAGTATTGAATGAAGCAGCTATAAGAGGTAAAGAAGACCCATTAATGGGATTGAAAGAAAATGTTATCGTTGGGCATAAGATTCCAGCAGGTACTGGTAATCGACAATATGATGATATTATTGTTGGTTCGGTAGAAGATTACGAAAGGATGGTCGCTAAAGGAAAGAAAGAAAAAGCTGATTCCAATTAAAATCAATTTTTATGAGTGATCAACAAAATAATAGCAACAATAATAAGAAGAAAAAAAATCAGGTTAATATTAACCTTAGCGAAGAAGTCGCACAAGGGATCTATTCTAATCTTGCAGTGATTAATCACTCAAGTTCTGAATTTGTACTGGATTTTATCCGAATGATGCCAGGAATGCCACAGGCTGAGGTTAAATCACGGGTCATTCTGACCCCTGAGCATGCCAAACGGTTTCTAAAAGCCTTGCAGGAAAATATCAAAAAGTACGAGAAAATTCATGGTGAAATTGATGCCAGCAAGGGTAGTGGCTCTTCTTCAATGCCATTGAATTTTGGAGGACCTACAGCACAGGCTTGATATTGATGTAATTGGCACAAAAAGAAAATACTTGGAAGCTATCCATTTTTTTGGATAGCTTCTTTTTTTACTTTTTTAATACTGTATATAAACCAAATAAGTGCTGTAATTGCTGCTGCTATTCCAACCGGATACCCTACTGATGTTGATAAAGATAAACCTCCGTTTTTTAGTGGTGCTACTAAAAGGTAAGTTACGCAAATAGCAGTTAAAAATGCTGCTGGAATGGATATTATAAAATGATTTTTGTTTTTCATGGCCAAATACATGGCTGCTGTCCATAACACTACAACAGCCAGTATTTGATTTGATAAACCAAGATACTTCCATATCGTAGCGAATTCTAATTGTGATAATATGAATCCTGCAATAAATAAGGGGATGCTTACGATTAACCTGTTAGATAGTTTTCCCTGCCTGTAGTTGAAAATATCAGCAATGGTCAGACGGGCACTGCGAAAAGCCGTATCACCAGTTGTTATCGGACATGCAATTACTCCCAGGACTGCTAAAATCCCACCAACTTTACCCATCCATGTTTGACTAATTGTGTTGACTACCCATGCCGGATTATGAGCCTCAGGTTCCATTGTCTCTGCTAGCCCGTTTGTGCCTCCGAAAAAATTCATCGCTGCAGTGGCCCAAATCATTGCTACAATCCCTTCTGCTATCATTGCTCCATAAAAAGCTTTCCTGCCATGACTTTCTTTTTTCAGGCACCTGGCCATTAAGGGAGCCTGGGTGGAATGAAAACCGGAAATCGCCCCGCAGGAGATTACTATAAACATCATCGGGTAAAGAATATTCTGTGAAGGATTTACATGCATGTTTCTGAAATCATTTAATTGCAACTCATGAATTGTCATAGCCCCTGTCATTCCTTTAAATATCATTACACTTGCAATTCCAACAGCCATAATTAAAAGGGCAATACCAAAAAATGGATAAATTTTCCCTATAATTTTATTTATTGGCAATAAGGTCGCAATTAAGTAATAAGCAAAAATTACATATAGCCAAATCGTTTTACTACCTCCTGTGAGACTTTGTAATAATCCTGCAGGTCCTGTGACAAAAGCAATTCCTACAAAGACCAGTAAAAGTATTGTGAAGAATCTTAAAAAATTTTGAAAGCCAGGTCCAAGGTATTTTCCAACCAATTCAGGTAAACTGGCCCCATCATTTCTTATCGACAGCATCCCAGAAAAATAATCATGAACAGCTCCCATGAAAATACATCCCAGAACAATCCAGATAAAAGCCATAGGACCATACAAAGCTCCAAGAATAGCCCCAAAAATAGGACCCAGTCCAGCTATATTAAGAAATTGAATAACAAAAATTTTCCAGGTTGGTAAGACCATGTAGTCTACACCATCGTTGATCCGATTTGCAGGAGTTTTGATGTTGTTATCAGCACCAAATAATTGTTCTGTAAATTTACCGTAAATAAAGTAACCCAGTACTAACAATCCTATTGAAGTAAGAAAAGTTATCATACCTGTTTTTTTTATTTTATGGATGATTTTTCTTAACTGCGCAAATGTAAGGAAATATAGATTAATTTGAATATTCTGAAATATTTTAATTTTCTATACTTATTTATATATTTGCTAACTCAAAATCAGTTTGTTGATTTTTCCCAAGAAATCAAAATACAGAAAACATAATTATAAACTAAAACTTAATAGTCAATGAAAATACTTGTATGTCTTAGTAATGTCCCGGATACAACAACGAAAGTTAAGTTTACCAATGATAGTACTGAGTTCGACACCACTGGAGTACAGTGGATCATTAATCCATGGGATGAACTTGCATTGACAAGAGCATTGCAGTTGAAAGAAGACAACAATAATTCAGTAGATAAAGTTACTGTTATTAACGTGGGCACAAAAACCGCTGAACCAACAATTCGTAAAGCCTTAGCTATTGGAGCTGATGACGCTATTCGAATTGATACCGAACCTAAAGATGCTTATTATGTTGCGTCTCAGTTGGCCGAGGTTTTGAAGAATGAAAGCTTTGACATTATATTCACAGGGATTGAGTCTAGTGATTATAATGGAGCCTCAGTTGGAGGAATGTTATCCGAGATGTTAGGCATTCCGTCGGTTTCTGCAGTTTCTTCTTTTAAACTGGACAATGACGAAGTATCTATTATTCGTGAGATAGATGGGGGTAAGGAAACTATTAAAACACAACTTCCTGTTGTGGCAATTGTTCAAAAGGGAATTGCTATAGAACCAAGAATTGCTGCAATGCGCGGTATTATGATGGCCAGAAAGAAAACATTGAATGTTGTTGAACCTGCCGAAGTAGAGCCACTTACTGAATTTGTAAGCTATGAATTACCAGAGCCTAAACCAGCTTGTAAAATGATAGACCCGGAGAACATTGAAGAGTTGGTTCATCTGTTAAAAAACGAGGCGAAAGTAATCTGATAAGTTAGTAAATAAATTTATAAACTGAATATTCTAAAATATTACATATATGGCAGTATTAGTTTTTACAGAAAATTGGGATGGCAAATTCAAAAAATATTCTTTTGAATTGGTTTCATATGCAAGTAAACTTGCAGAAATGTTAAATACAAAAACTGTAGCAGTTTCTATTGGAAAGGTAGAGGAAGATGAATTGAAGAAGTTAGCAGATTATGCTGCAGATAAAATTATTTCCATTGACAATGATAAGTTTAATTTCCTTGATAATCAAGCGTATACATCAGCGCTTTCTCAGGTTGCTGATAAAGAGGAAGCTGATGTGATTGTTATTGCTCATAATAATACAGGAAAAGCAATTGCTCCCAGATTATCCGCCAAATTGAAAGCTGGTATTGGTTCTGAGGTTAAACAATTACCTTCCAGCCTGGAACCATTTACAGTGAATAAAAAAGTATTCTCAGGTAAAGCATTTGCAAATGTGGTTATTAAATCCGATAAAAAAATTCTCACATTGGCACAAAACTCTTTTGAGGTGATAGAAAACGCTAAAGAACCTGAGATCGAGTCTTTTGAGCCTGAAATTAATGATGATCTTATTAAGACTGAGATTGTTGATGTAGAAAAATACAGAGACAAGCTCTTGCTTACAGATGCAAATATTGTTGTTTCAGGAGGACGAGGTATGAAGGCTGCTGAGAATTGGAATTATATTGAAGAATTAACCGAAGTACTTGGCGGAGCTACAGCTTGTTCCCGTCCTGTATCAGACGAAGGATGGAGACCTCATGAAGAACATACAGGACAAACAGGAAAGATTATTGCTCCTAATTTATATGTTGCAGTTGGAATTTCAGGCGCAATACAACATATAGCAGGTGTAAGTGGTTCCAAGTGTATTGTGGCTATTAACAATGATAAAGATGCCCCAATTTTTGAAGTAGCAGATTATGGTATTGTAGGTGATGCATTTGAAGTATTGCCAAAAATGATAAAGGCATTTGACAACGCATAATAAGGTAATAGGTTGATGGCAACAGGTAGATATTTTGTTGCCATCTTCTTTTAAATAACATTTTTTCTGCAGAGAGTGCTGAAATGGGGAAAATAAGTTTTCATTCAGTATCTCAGTTAGTATAAGCTTATGAAACATCCATGACAAAATAAACATGAGTATCACAAAAGGGAATCTTTATTTTATCATGGTAAGTTCCATTTTTAAGTTATAAATCGTAAATAAAAATCACATGAAGCAAATAATTTTTATCGCTGCTTTAATAATTACCCTGGGCATTTTTACCTATACTGTTTATCGTTTAATAGCACTTTTCAGACTTACCAAACCTGCTTTTCCTATTAAGAATATCGGTAAGCGCCTAAAAATTACAATGGATGTTGTCTTTGGACAATCGAAAATATTTAGATTTCCATTTGTAGGTCTGATGCATGCACTCGTATTCTGGGGTTTTTGTATTATTTTGATTGGAAGTATAGAGATGGTGGTAGATGGTATCGCAGGGACGGAAAGGGTTTTTCATGTTCTCGGAATTGTTTATGATATCATAATAGGTGCGGGTGATGTGTTTGCGCTAATCATTGCTGTGGCAATAATTGTATTCCTGGCTCGCCGTATTTTCCTCCATGTTAAGCGCTTTCAGGGTAAGGAAATGAAACATAAGAGCCATGTGGATGCAAATTTTGCTTTGACACTTATATTACTCTTAATGTTAACGCTATTGGGAATGAACGCGTTTTACGTGCAACATGCTTATGCGTCCGGAGAGCTAGTCCATGGTGTCTTTCCTGTTAGTGAATATTTGGCGGTTCTGTTTTCAGATTTGAGTGATAAGCAATTATACATTTGGCATGAAGCCAACTGGTGGTCTCATATTTTACTCATCTTCTTTTTTGCCAATTATTTACCTTACTCTAAGCATTTTCATGTTTTTATGTCAGCTCCCAATGTGTTCCTCAGCCGCCTGGAGCCTTTAGGAAAACTGGATACTATGGAAGATGTAAAAAAGGAAGTTGCAATGATGCTTGGTACTGATGATTCACAAGAAGCTTCGGAACAGGAGGAAGTTCAGCGTTTTGGTGTTAAAGATGTCGAGGATGTTACATGGAAAAATTATTTTGATTCACTTTCCTGTACACAATGCGGCAGATGCACCTATGTTTGTCCGGCTAATATGACGGGAAAAGATTTATCGCCACGAAAAATTATTATGGATGTTAGAAGCAGGATGGCAGAAAAAGGACCTGCTATGCTGAAGAAGGGGAAGGATTTTGATGATGAAAGAGCGCTGATAAGAGACTATATATCAGAATCAGAATTATGGGCGTGCACAACTTGTAATGCTTGTGCTCAAGAATGTCCGATTAATATTAATCAGCCTACGCTTATAGTTGAAATGCGCAGATATCTTGTTATGGAGGAAGCAAATGCTCCTGGTGAGTTGAATGCAATTTTTAATAATATTGAAAACAATGGAGCTCCATGGCAATATTCTCAGGAAGACAGAATGCTTTGGGCTGAAGATTTATATATTAAGCAATAGGTAGTAAATAAATATTTTAAGTTATGGCAGAAGAAAAAATAAAAGTGGAAGTGCCGGTTATGGCCGATTTAGCTGCACAAGGAAAGAAACCGGAATATCTTGTATGGGTGGGAAGTGCTGGTGCTTTTGATGACCGCTATAAAAAGGTAACCCGGGCTTTCATTAAGATATTAGCATTTTTGAATATTGATTATGCCGTGTTAGGTGTTGAGGAATCTTCCAGCGGAGATGTAGCCCGTAGAGCCGGTAACGAAATGCTGTTTCAAATGCAGGCATTTACTAATGTAGAGATTTTAAATGGATATGAGGTAAAAAAAATTATCACCTGTGATCCGCATGCCTATAATACCTTTTTGAATGAATACCCTGATTTTGGAGGGAATTATGAGGTGTGGCATCATACCCAATTTTTGCATAAACTAATTAAGGATGGGACACTAAAACTGGATAAAGGATTTTTTGCGAACAGGAAGGTTACATATCATGATCCTTGCTACTTGGGACGAGCTAATAATATTTATGAAGCTCCCCGGAAAATACTTGATGCAGTTTCTGTAAATAAAGTTGAGATGAGGAGAAATAAAAGCTTTGCTCTTTGCTGTGGAGCAGGTGGCGGACAAATGTTTAAAGAGGCTGAAAAAGGTGATAAGGAGGTGTTTATAGAAAGAACAGAAGAGGCACTGGAAACCGGAGCAGAGATAATTGTAACAGCATGTCCATATTGTATGGTTATGTTTACTGATGGACTAAAATATAAAAATCGGGAAGAAGAAATAAAAAATTATGATATTGCTGAAATCATTGAGCAATCATTAAATATCTAAAAATTATAAATACTAATTAATATGGAAAAACAGGAACTGAAGATAAAAGGCGGCGAGTTTTTAGTAAAAGAAACGGATGCCAGTGAAATTTTTATACCTGAAGAATTTGATGAAGAACAACAAATGATAGCCCAAACCTGTCGGGATTTCCTTGATACAGAGGTAATGCCAAATCTGGACAAGATTGACAAAAAGGAAGAAGGGCTCATGGAGAGCATTCTGAAAAAATCCGGTGAACTTGGACTGCTTGGAATTTCTGTACCGGAAGAATATGAAGGTTTTGGACAATCTTTTCTGACCTCAATGCTGGCCGCTGAAGTACTTGGTGCAGGATATTCTTTTTCTGTAGCTTATTCTGCCCACACAGGTATTGGATCACTGCCAATTGTGTATTATGGAAACGAGGAGCAAAAGCAGAAATACCTGCCCAGACTTGCCTCAGGAGAATCTCTGGCTGCCTTCTGCCTTACTGAGCCGGGTGCCGGTTCTGACGCTAATGCAGGGAAAACAAAAGCCGAACTCTCTGAAGATGGGAAGCATTTTATCCTGAATGGCCAGAAAATGTGGATTACAAATGGTGGATTTGCTGATGTACAGGTGGTTTTTGCGAAAATTGAAAATGACCGTATTCTTAGCGCTTTTATTGTAGAAAAAGATTGGGATGGTATTGTCATTAATCCTGAAGAAGAGAAAATGGGAATCAAGGGTTCCTCAACTGTGCAAATTTTCTATAATGATGTGAAAGTACCAGTGGAAAATATGTTGGGCAAAAGAGGGGAAGGTTTCAGGATTGCATTGAATATTCTGCATATGGGTAGAATTAAGCTTGGTGGTAATGTTATTGGTGCTGCAAAACTTGCAGTTGATAATTCTGTTAATTATGCGAATGAACGAAAACAGTTCAACACTCTTATTTCTAATTTTGGAACCATAAAATATAAATTGGCTGAACAAGCCATAAAAACATTTACTACTGAAACTGCGGTTTATAGAGCTTCCAAGAATATCGATGAGGCCATTGAAAAATATCTTGCTGATGGACTGGAATACGGGAAGGCTAACATGGATGGTTTTATACAATATGAAGCTGAAGCTGCAATGATGAAGGTATACAGTTCTGAATCCCTGGATTATATTGTGGATGAAGCAGTTCAGATAATGGGAGGAATGGGCTTTTCTTCTGAAATGCCCGCTGACAGAGCTTATAGAGATTCCAGGATTAACAGAATATTTGAAGGAACGAATGAAATAAACCGATTGTGGAATACTGACACAATCTTTAAAAGAGGTAAGAAGGGTAATATTGATGTTTTCCCCAAAGCTGATGAATATCTTAATAGCCTGGAGAACTTAGCCAATGAGAAATATTCACCGGTTGGATATTACGAAGATAAAGCTCATTACATTCAAAACTTCAAGAAAGTTGCTCTCATGATACTGAAGGTCGCAAAGGATAAGTTTGACCGGAAACTGGCTATGGAACAGGAAATTTCTATGTGGCTTTCTGATATCATTACCCATGCCTACGTTGCTGAATCTGCAATGCTAAGGGTGAAGAAAATGGAGTCTTTTGATAAATCTGAGGATATGATGAAGTTATATAAAGATATGCTGGATGTATATGTCTATGATGCTGCTGCATTGATACGTAAAAATGCTGAAGATGCTGTGAATGCAATAGATAATAACGATTTGACTGAAAGATTGATGTGTGCAATCGAGAATTTAACCCGAATACCTGGATTCAACATCAAAGAGGCAAGAAGAAGAATTGCTGATAAAGTGATTGAAGAAAATAAATATTGTTTTTAATAGATTTTTCATAAATGGCTCTGTACCTGATAAAATCTAATTTGTAATTTTTTTTTCAAGGTTAAGCCAAGTTGACCTATCACTTACAAGTCCTTGATTATGAATAATTAAGGACTTGTTTTTTTGTCTGGTAGTGTTTAGTAAGACGTTTTCAGAAGCAATCAAAGTTTTAATTATAAGGATGTTGCGAGTATGTACAATGAATGATAACACCAAAAACTATTAAAATTATCCAAAAGCGAGGTTACATAAAGTAATGACATCTATATAACGAACTGAAAAATCATTTGATTGGTTAACTCTTTTGCCACGATTGATATCGCTCTTTCAGAGCTTAATGGAGTTGGTTTTTAAAGTACTTAAAACACTTCAAAGCTACATTTTGAGAGCTTCGAAGTCAATCTCTTGCGTATTATCTGTTTCGTGTAATTTTCCTTTTTCAAATTTCAAAGTTCGGG
>JBKGZD010000034.1:0-19633 GCA_046545795.1 Bacteroidales bacterium
GTAGGAAATTTGAGAGGACCTGCTTCTAGTACGAGAGGACCGGAGCGGACAGACCTCTGGTGTATCTGTTGTGGCGCCAGCTGCATTGCAGAGTAGCTATGTCTGGAAGGGATAAGCACTGAAAGCATCTAAGTGCGAAGCCCGCCTCAAGATGAGATTTCCCTATAGGGTCGTTGTAGACTACAACGTAGATAGGTTGCAGGTGTAAAGGCAGCAATGTCAAAGCCGAGCAATACTAATTACCCGATAGGCTTTTTGTGTGTGGTGTGATTTATTTTCTTGACCTGTCATTTTTATAAAGATATTAAAGTTCTTAAGGTGATGAAAGCGGTAGGGTTCCACCTCTTCCCATTCCGAACAGAGAAGTTAAGCCTACCAGCGCCGATGGTACTACGTTAAGTGGGAGAGTAGGTCATCGCCGACTTTTAAAAAATCCCGAACCTTTCACAAGGTCGGGATTTTTTTTATTTTTACACCCATGAAGTTTATTAATCTTATAATTATTCTTATTGCTTGTAATATCTCCTTTCTGGGACATTCACAGGAAAGGCAACCTGTTGACACAACAGATAAGCAAGATATTGAAATTCAAACCTGGCAAATTGATGAGTTTTATGAAGACACAAATTTTGTCTTAGATACTAATTGGTATAATTTACATAAATTTAATCCTACAGAAGGGAAATTATATCTGAGTAGTTTTGGTTCTCCTATTAATAATCCTATCATTTCCTTAAATAAGAATAACCGCTTTATCTTTTCTAAGTTTTATAAAGACTATTTCTATAATCACCGCAATACTGTTTTTTATAAAACCACTGTGCCTTTTACCTACTTTAATTATAACTCTGGTGGTGGATCTGATAAAATTGCTAAAGTTAAGGTTTTACACACCCAAAATGTTAATGAGTATTTTAATTTTACCTTTAGGATTAAAGTCAATTCCTCTTCCCGATTTTATGAACCTGATGATGATAAAACGGTACGGTCTAATTTTCTTACTTTTTCTGCTAGTTATAACAGGAATTTATATGATGCTTATCTTGATATTCATTCAAATACTGTTAGAGCAGCTGAGATTGGAGGTATAATTGATAAAGAAGAATTCGAATCCGGATTTTATGAGATATTTACTCCACAAATTAATGATGCTGAATCTATAGTTAAATCCAGGGAATTTAATTTTACTCAGAAATTTGACCTTTTGGGAAAGTTAAATAATTTATTCTCCAAAAATAAAGAGACAGAAAGGGATACTGCATTAACTACTGAAAATAATGCAAATGATTCCATCCCTGCTCAAGAATACTCAGAAAGAGAAATAAAAGATTCAACAGATGCAACCGAGATAGAAAGTGGTGTAATTCACGAATTATCTTACCAGGGGAATAAGTATAAATACTTGGATGCAAATCCTTTGTCTATGTTTTATGAGAGTTATCCTATTTATATTGATTCTTCCAAAACTGATGACCATACAAGAATGAATACTCTTTCTAATGATGCCATGTTGTATTTTGATGCAAAAGATTTCAATTTTATTGCCGGGTTAGGACATGAGTATGTAAATTATGAATTGCTCACAAGGAAGAATCCTGATGATACTTTAGTTGCAAGAACTCAAAAAAATAAAAAGCATTTCAATAATGTAAAAATATTTGCCCGGCTTCAACAGCAACTTTTTAAAACAATTGAAATTGAAGGTGATGCAGAGTCATATTTTGCTGGTTTTAAAGCCGGCGATCTTTCAGGAAGATTTGCTTTAAATTATAGTTATGATAGTACTTATCTAAATCTTTCTGCACATTATTTGCGCAAAGAACCATTCTATTATTATCAACATTACAACTCAAATCATTTTCAATGGGATAATAATTTTGATAAATCGAATTCATACCTGTTTGAGCTGAATTATAAAAATCTGAATTATAATTTCAATGTTAATCTCCACGCAGGCCTGTTGAATAATTTTATATATTTCGATAATAACGCTAATCCTGCGCAGCATAGGGAAGATTTAAATTTCCTGAAGATAAAAATAGATAAAACATTCAATATAGGTAACTTTTTTCTTGATAACAAATTTTATTATCAATATAGTAGTGATGATGAGGTGTTTAGTTATCCTGAGTGGTATGTTCAGGAAACTTTATCATGGAGGCATAAATTTCATTTTAATTTAACCGATGGAAATTTATCAACACAGATAGGAGTTAACATGTATTATTTCCCTGAATTTTATGCAGATGCTTATATGCCAGCATTGAATTTTTTTTATAAGCAGCGTGAACAGAAGATAGGAGGGAACTTAATTTTGGATGCTTTTTTAAATTTGAAAGTAAAACGGACAAGTGCCTTTCTCAAGTTATCCCATGTTAACAGCCCATTGCAAGAGAGAAATTATTATAGTACACCTGATTATCCTATGCCACCAATGATGTTTAAATTTGGAGTTTTTTGGTCTTTTTATGACTAAATTTTTATTATTTTAGTAATTGGGATTATCACAAAATGTTAGATAATATATTTTGACACATTTAACGATTAATATGCCTAAAACTTTAATTGTTGGTTTTTTAGCAATATTTTTTGCCTTTATATCCTGTACGAAGAAAGACGAAACTCCTGGTAATCGTCTTGAAAAGATTCGGGAGGATGGCAAAATTGTAGCTGTAACTGATTATAATTCTACAAATTATTTTATTTACAAGGGTGAACCAATGGGTTATCAGTATGAACTTCTTCAACGTTTTGCTGATCATATGAATGTAAAGCTTGAGATAGTGGTCAACAAAGATTTACAAGAGAGTTTTGAATTACTGCAGAACGGAGAAGTTGACCTGCTTGCTTTTAATTTAACTGTAACCGAAAAACGTAAGGAAAAAATGGATTTCACCATTCCTTATACTCAAACACGTCAGGTACTGGTACAACGCAAACCTGAGAATTGGCGTTCAATGAGTAAGCAGGAGATTGAAAAAAATGTTATAAGAAATCAATTGGAGCTTAATGGGAAAGTAGTATACGTAAGAGCTAACTCCTCCTATGAGCAGCGCCTTAGGAATCTTAATGAAGAAATAGGAGGTGGAATAAAAATTATAGAAAAAGAAGATTACTCGGAAGAACAACTGATTTCTCTTGTAGAAAGGGGTGAAATTGATTATACTGTTTGTGACGAGAATATAGCAAAAGTTAATAGTACTTATTATCCTGATATAGATATTGAGACTGCTATAAGCTTTTCACAAAATGTTGCGTGGGGTGTTCCCCAGGGAACAGACTCATTACTCGCTGCTGCTAATAGCTGGTTGATTAATTTTAAAAATACTCTTGATTATGCTTTAATCTATAATAAGTATTTCCGGAATCGAAAGTCAGCGTTAATATGGGGTAGTGAGTATTATACTTTAAGCAGTGGTAGGATTTCGCAATATGATGACCTTATAAAGAAATACAGTAAAGAAATTGACTGGGATTGGCGTCTTTTGGCTTCATTAATTTACCAGGAATCCAGGTTTAATCCCAAAGCACGCTCCTGGGCGGGTGCATATGGATTGATGCAGTTAATGCCTTCTGTTATTCAGAGATTTAATGTACATGATAAACTTTCACCTGAAGATAATATAAGGGGTGGCGTCGAATTTATTGAGTGGCTGGAAGAACGATATGAGAAAAGAGGTATACATGATGAACAACAACTGGTAAAGTTTATATTAGCGTCTTATAATGTTGGTTTAGGCCATATTCTGGATGCGCGCCGCCTTGCGGAAAAATATGATAAAGATCCTGACGTATGGGATAATAATGTAGAAGAATTTATTCTTAAAAAATCTGATCCTGAATATTATAACGATGAGGTTGTTTACTATGGTTATGCCCGGGGAAGTGAAACTTATAACTATGTAAGGCAGATTTTAGAACGATATGAGCACTATCTGAACCTTATTGATAGTGATGAATAAGACGAACTTCATAAAGGGTCTTGTGGATTAAATGATTATTTTTTTAAAGTTTGTTTTACTGTTTCCTCATAAAGTTCCATGAATTCTGAAAGAATCATTGCAGTGGCGCCCCATATTTGTAGATTGTCAACTTTGTAGAATGGGGCGGTGTATTTTTTATTATTTTCAGTAAATGTTTGGTTTGTACTAACACAAACCGGATCGGTTAATTTTTTTAAAGGTACAGAAAAAATATCATCTACTTCCCTTGGATCTGGTGAATACTCTGGTTCATAATGAAGTGTTCCTATAACAGGTTGTACAATATAATCACTAACAGGAATAAACAATTCCGTTAATTTTCCTATGATTTTTATATGCTTGGGATTAATTCCAATTTCTTCTCGTGTTTCTCTTAATGCTGTATCTATAATTGTATTATCCGTTTTTTCCATTTTTCCTCCAGGGAGGCTAATCTGTCCGCTGTGTACACCTTCGTAAACCTGCCTTTTTATAAATACAGTATATACTTCAGTATCTTTAGGGTACAATAACAGAAGTACACCTGCTTTCTTGGTATGGTGAGTAATTTTTTTAGGGTGCCTGTGCAAAGGTGCCATTTTCGATTGAGCTCTTTCGCCAGGCAAAAATTGATTCAGGCTTTCTTTCAATTTTTCTTCATATGCCTGAAAAAATTCATTTTTTGGCATAAACATACTTCTGTCTGTTATTTTCTGTATTTTCTTATAAATTCTTCAACTTCCGGTACTCCTCCCTGGTATACAAGGTATCCATTATATGGCTCTTTGTCCGTAATTTCATCATTGACAGAAGTTAACATAAGTTCTTTTACTTTTTCTCTGTCGTGTGTTTGTCCAAGAGCCCATCCTAGCTTAATGTATGCTACTTCCGGCAGCATGTTTTCTGCTGGAATAACTCCAAGATCCATTAGATCACGTCCTGTATCATAGACAAACATATGTACATAACCCCATAAGGTTTGTACAGTCATATAAACATGCACCCCTTTTTCTACAGCACGCTTTAAAGCTGGATAAACGGGTTTGTTTACGTGTCCCAAACCAGTTCCTGCTATTACAATCCCTTTGTAACCATTGTCTACCAAAGCATCAATTATATCAGGCTGCATGTTTGGGTAATAGTATACGATTGTTACTCTTTCATCAAAATACGGTAAAATATTAACCTTTTTATCTTTACGTCTTTGATTGTATTTTTGCTTTATAGGTTTAATTTTCCCTCTTTGCACTGTTGCAAGAGGGACATCTCCTATAGTTCTGAATGTTGAACGGTAGGAGGAATGCATTTTACGGACCCGCGTTCCCCTATGTAGAAAACCGTATTCATCGGATGTGGGTCCGAACATACATACCATAACTTCTGCAATATCTGAATGTCCTGCTGTATAAGCTGTATGAATAAGGTTAAGTGCAGCATCAGAGGAGGGTCTGTCTGAAGAGCGCTGTGAACCAACCAAAACAATTGGTACCGGAGGGTTTTGTATCATGAACGTTAGTGCTGCAGCAGTATGATGTAAGGTATCGGTTCCGTGACCAATCATAATTCCATCAATACCATTTTTAATCTCTTCTCCAATGGCTTTTGCCAGTTGAATATATTGTTCCGGCCCCATATTTTCACTGAACACCGCAAATACTTTTTCTGTGGTTAAGTTACAAATGTCAGCTAGTTCGGGTACTGCTCCATATAGTTCTCCGGGAGAAAATGCAGGTATCACTGCACCTGTCCTATAGTCCAGGCGGGAAGCAATAGTCCCTCCAGTTCCGAACAGCTTTACATTTGGAAGTGAATCTGAATAAGGAAATTCTTGTTCCGGGATTTGATAATTAGCTTTTTCAAATCCTGTTTCCTGCATATCTTTTATGGTATCCACATCGATTCCTATATTATAGCCTGTTGGAATTTTCAGAACAATATGTTTATCATCATCATTTTCTGATCTTGGTAAAATTTTTCCCTCAAATTTCCCGCGAGTGGTTATTATATCTACTGCACTCCATACTCTTATGTTAAATTTTTTTAGTGTTGCTAAAGATTGTCCTTGATAACCTTGATAAGTTTCATTGTCCATTATAAATACTAGTTATTATAGTTTTTTTGGTAAAAATTAATATGTTTTTCTGCCATTGCTTCCCAGCTGTATTCCTCCTGAATTATCCGGTTGGCTTCATCTCCCAGTCTTTGTTTGAGATTGTCGTCTTTTAATAATTTAATCATCGCATCTGCAAATTCCTGGGAATTTTTTGGATCAACTAAGAATCCATTTTTATTGTGTGACAAGATTTGTTTTATTCCTCCGTATTTTGAAGCTATTACTGGTTTGCCACATGCCATAGCTTCCTGGGATGTCATTCCAAAAGGTTCGAAAATTGATGGTAACACGAAGAACTCTGCTTGCTGGTAATATTGCACTAATTTGTCATCGGGAACATAGCCAATAATGTGTACACGCTCTATGTTTTTTTCTTTTATTATTTTTTTCATATTATCGTACACTTCCTTTTCCCTGGGTTTTGGATTTGGAGAACCTCCTCCAATAACTAAATGTATATCATCAATCTCTTTACTAACGATATCGAAAGCATTAAGAAGCAAATCATGACCTTTGTTGGCATCTATACGGCTTAAGCAAAATATGTACTTATCTGGCAAATCTGATGAACTCTTCTTTGTATCATCAGGTTTGTTATAAGTATGAATATCTACTCCCGGCGGTATTATTTCGATGGTTGGATCCTCGATGCCATATAACTCTTTGAGTTTTTCTTTTTGTACATCTGAGGTCAATGAATGTGCATTAACGGATTTGAAAATGCGAATTTCTTCATTAATACGTTTTTTGAAGTTGTATTTTTCTTCCATTTCTTCCGGGTCGCCTCCCATATCTTCTTTTTTCCAAGCCCCCAGACTATGTGCCGTAAAGAAGGCTGGTTTGTCAAATGCTTTTGCAACATCCAGCGCTACAATTCCTGCATCTACATAATGTCCATGGAAAAGATCGTAATCAAGATTTTTTTCCTTGATAAAATCAATCATGTTGTTTGCAAGTTCAGGAAGAACATCGTAAATATTTTCTTTTGGGATAAATTCCCAGGGGCCTGCTGGTATTCTTATCACCTTTACATCAGGATGTTTTGGTACCGGGTCAATTTGTTTCCTGGTTTTGTCGAACCAACGGGTATATATGTCAACTTTGTAGCCCATTCGTGAGAGAGCTTTTGAAAGTTCAAGCACATAAACGACTTGCCCACCTGTATCTGTTTGTCCTAGTTGGGGAACAGGATCAAAATATCCATGGGTACTCAACATTGCTATTCGGTTAATCTGTTTTTTTGTGCTCATAGCTATACAATTTTTAATTCATAATTTTTAGTAATTATGAGATCTGCTTCTTCTTTCTGTTTTGAAATGATTTCATGTTCAATTTTTAGAATATTTTCCAGAAAATCATCTTGTTTTTCACGGCTTCTTTCAAACCGTGTTTTTTTCGTGTCAAAATAATTTTGATCTATAAAGACCTTTTTATTTACATTTTTTAATGAAGTCGTATAGGTTCCTTCTGCAATAACGACTTTAATGCCTTCAAGATTTATTTTTTCTTTTGTAATTCTATCTTCTTCGAAATAAACTAAGGGTTTTTCAATAGTTTCTTTACCTGTTATTGCATCCTGTAGGTTTTGATCTAACAAATCGAGTTTCACCTCTGAGGTTCCTACATTATTGATATTCTCCTTTCGTTTTTCTTCATTGGTTTTTGGAGGATAAACAAAATAGTCGTCTTGTTGAAAAATATACGATTTAATGTTATGTTTTTCCAGTTCATCTTTTAGGGTTTGTGCTGTTTCAGATTTACCACTTCCGGATTCTCCGGCTATTGTTATTGCATACCTTCCTTCTGTAACCTTTATCTCAGGAATAACAACTTCAGCCACCATCTTGGCTGATTTTACGTGATGTTCTTTGATTACTAGTTTATCACCTTCCATATCTCTATGATTTTTAAATAACAATTTTTTATTGCTTGTCCTGGATCATTTCTTCCGTTATTTTACGCAACTTATTTAAAGGAATATTCCCGGTCGCATCGGGGTTTAATTTTCCCATTATCCAATTCACCTCGGTGTCCATTGAGCTATTATTTGATATCCTGATTTTATCAAATTTGTTAATTAACACTGGAATTTCATTTTGAATACTTTTCAAGTTTTTTTGTTTATATCCAATAACATTTAAAAGTTCATCTTTGTTGATTTTTGGATTCTGGAAAAAATAGGGGAGCATTTTTTTTGCTATTTCAGGTTCCAAGCCTTTTGATTTTATATACTCAAAAAGGTCATAAATCATGCTATAGTCGAAATTTTCATTTTTTTCATAATGCCCTTCTACAAATTTTAATCTGTGGCCTAAGAATGTTCCAGTAAATTTTGGATTAAATCCGAGGTTGTCAACAATTTTTTTCAACAAAGGAAAAAGGTTATTTCTAAAGATGTATTTATGCGTATCTTCAGGTACTTCCCAGTTTACTAGCTGTTCATATTGGTGTATTATTTCTGTGGGAAGATTTTCCCTCTTGCTTTCAATATAATTTTTATCTAATGGTATAGGTGCGGAATCTGTGTCGGGATACATCCTGTCCGGACCGGGCAGAACTCTCTCAAATACAGTGGTTCCATCATGAAAAGTTTTCCTTGTTTCCCTTGGCACCTCATTAAATGCCATTTCACATCTTTCTTGTATTGTTTCAACAGCTGTTTTCACATCTTCCTGTGGTGCCCAGAAAATAAGCTGGGCATCATTACTTCCTGCATTCAGGTCGTCCTGGATGTCCTTCCATTCATTTTTACTTATCACAGGGGAGAGTTCTTCATTATGTGTCATGTTTGGTCGCTCCAGGCAGGCTATTACTTTTAGCCGGTCTTCAATTTCGTCAGCAAATATTTTACCCGGCTGGGTGAAATGGGATAATATGCCTTTAAAGCCCGGCAGATTTACTGCATATATTTTCTCTTTATTTTGCCAGGCATTTTGTAATGGTTGATAATTCAAACTATATTTTTCAGGACTGATTTCCAGGGTTTTCATTTTCCAGTTTTCATCGGGAGTTTTTTTATGGAGTTTTTCCATAATGTGCAATAGTGCCCATTGTCTGAAAGCCTCGTTATGAGACAATACAGGGATTAGTTTGTTATGGGCTACACCTTTCAGCTCCACCCTTGTTCCTCCTCTGCAGCTTACATTCACATCTTCCCGCCCAGCACCTATACCTGTTCTCACTTTATTTGTGCTTCTGTTCAAGAACCGTATATATTCAGCAGCTTCTTGTAGTTCATGCGGTGTTAGCATATCCGGATATGTCACAGTTTCAATCAGCGGCATACCAAGTCTGTCTGTTTTGAATATTCTTGTGTGACGTATATCTGAAATTTCTCTGCATGAATCTTCTTCCAGGCTAAGCTGAATGAGTCTTACTTTTTTATGTTTCAAAGGAATCTCTCCTTCTACACCGATGATTGCAGTTCGTTGAAACCCTGTAGGGATACTGCCGTCAAGATATTGTTTTCTTGTAATATGAACCTCTCCAACAATGTTTAGTTTTGATAGCAGGGATATTTCCAGTGCTATATCGAGCGCTTCCTGGTCCATTTTAAAAGGAGGTGTATCGTCTATTTCATAGGTGCAAGCTGTTTCATTATTTATCCGGTAGATAATTTCTTTCCTTGTTTTATACTCCATAAGCGCTGTTCCATCGTATTCTCCAAGTTCACTCAATGTTGGGCGCATATGTCTGATAATTTCAGCATCATAATTTTCATTACTATGATATATCCCGGCTGGGCAGTGACAAAAAAGTTTTTCTTTTGTTTTTAACTGTTGATGAACCTCCAGCCCTGATTTAAAACCGATTCTTTCATAATCTTTTTCGGAGGCATTTTTGATATCTACATATCCTATTTCCTTTTTTGTTTGCTGGTAATTTTCTAAAGGATTGAAAGTTTTTTTATTTTCCATGTTAAGGATTTTCTGTACGTTTTGAGGGGTTAAAATAGGAAAAAAAAAGTGAAATGCAAAACTTCCTATGCATTATCAGGGTGATGTTATAGTCGCCCTTGTATCTGTGTCGGTATTGATGTTTTAAGTTAAAATTAGTTAAAACGGATTGTTTTAATAGGACTTATTCTGGTAATTATGTATGAGGGTAGTATTAACATCAGAAATGTTGCTGCTAAAGTTCCGGCATTCAGTAACAGAATGTGTAAGATATTTATGTTTATTGGCACAACATCAAGATAATATGTTGAGGGGTCCAGTGTGAAAATACCAAATTGCTGTTGTAGCAGACAGATTGTTATCCCTGCGATATTGCCCCATAACAGTCCTTTCCCTACCAGAAATGTTGTAAAATAAAGGAATATTTTCCGTATGCTCCAATTCTTTGAACCAAAGGATTTAAACAATCCAATCATACTTGTGCGCTCTAAAATAATTATAAGCAGTCCTGATATCATATTAATTCCGGCTACCAGTATAATTAGAATTAAAATAACATAAACATTTACATTTGTCAGGTTGAGCCAGTCGAATATCTGTGGGTGCTTTTGGGTTATTGGCATCACTCTGAGTTTTGATCCATCTTCATCTATCTGGTAAGTAAATTCATGCTTTAGAAATGATGCTATCTCATTGATTCTGCTGAATTCACTGATGATTATTTCAAATCCACTTACCTGGTTTTCGCTCCAATTGTTAAGCTTTTGAATATGTTTTATATCTGCCAGGATAAATTTTTTGTCAAATTCCTCAAGACCAGTGTCATAAATTCCGGATATTTTGAATCTTCTCATTCTTGGTGGATCTTCAACAAAATACATTGCTACATAATCGCTGGTATCCAGTTTCAGAAGTTTAGCCAGGTAATTTGAGATCACTACATCATCTGTTCTTATTGAATCACTGATTTCAATTATTTCTCCTTTAATGATGTTTTTCTTGAAAAATGACCAGTCAAAATCTGTATCTATTCCTTTTAATACAGCCCCCTGTATATCTTCCTTTGTTTTAAGAATTCCGGCTTTTATTCCAAATGCCTGTATGTGTTTAATGCCATCTATGCTGTCCAGACCCGGGTAAAATGGTTGGTTTTTGTCAACGGGCAGGGTTTCGTAGGAGGTATTTGTATCGTGGTTTAAAATTTGGATATGAGATCCAAAGCCAATCATTTTCTGCCGTATTTCTGACTTAAACCCTGTAACGATGGCAACAGACAAAATCATTACTGCCATCCCCAGCGCAACGCCAACTACAGCAATGGAGACAATTGGCCGGGATATTTTTTGTTTCCCGCTTTTATCTTTTAAAAGCCTTTGTGCTACAAAAAGTTCTATATTCAATTTTATCCTATTTATCTGCAAATGTATCAAAATTATTTTTTTGTACTTAAAGAAATTTATGATAACGAGAATTATTAAGCTTTGCTCATATACTATTTGTTAGTTTTGGATTTATTGTTAATTTAGAACGCTTTAAATAAAGATAATATGAGAAGGTTAATATTGTTAGCGTTTTTATTGTTTTGTCTGTCAGGCATTAGCTGTGAAACGAATGTCTCAGATGACAGGATTACACCAGGGGCTGAAAGGATGGATAAGTATCTTCCAATCCTTGACGACAAGAGTGTAGCTGTTGTGGCAAATCATACATCTTTAGTTGGGAAGACACATCTGGTGGATACGTTGATAGCACATAACATTAATTTAGTTAAGATTTTTAGTCCGGAACATGGTTTCAGGGGGGACAAAGATGCAGGAGAGATCATTCATAATTTTGAGGATGAGGAAACTGGAATCCCTGTTATATCACTTTATGGCAGCAGTCGAAAACCTGAATTATCTGCTCTTGAGGATGTTGATATTGTCGTTTTTGATATACAAGATGTTGGGGTTAGATTTTATACGTACCTTTCAACAATGCATTATGTTATGGAAGCATGCGCAGAAAGTGGGACGAAATTTTTAATTCTGGACCGGCCTAACCCCAATGGTTTTTATGTTGATGGGCCAGTTCTCGAAATGGACAACAGTTCATTTGTAGGTATGCATCCTATTCCGCTTGTTCATGGGATGACACTGGCTGAGCTTGCACGTATGATCAACAAAGAGGGGTGGCTTGAAGGAGAAAGGCAGTGTGATTTGGAATGGGTTCCCTGTGATAACTATACTCATGATTCTTTATATAAACTACCAGTAAAGCCTTCTCCAAATTTGCCGAATATGAGGAGCATATATTTATATCCTTCTTTAGGGTTGTTTGAAGGTACAATAATTAACGTGGGCAGAGGTACCGATTTCCCATTTCAGGTATATGGCCATCCGGATATGAAAGGCAATATTACTTATACTCCGGAATCAATGAAAAATGCAAGTCGTGAACCCAGGCACCAGGATATTGAATGTGCAGGTGTTGATTTAAGGAACTATCCTTTAGACTCTTTATTAAATAACCCGGGAATTAGGTTGCAATGGTTGTATGATGCATATAAGCAGTTGGATCAAGGTGAAGATTTTTTTCTTCCGTTTTTCATTAATTTAAGTGGGAATAATATACTTCAGAATCAAATCCAGGAGGGAGTTCCTATCCGGGAAATTAAGGAAGGATGGAAAGAAGACCTTGAAATTTTCATGAAGAAAAGAGACAAATACTTGATTTATGATGATTTTGGAAGGTAAGGTTACTTGTATTATTTTTCTGGAACTTCATATTTTTAGGATAAATCAAAGAGGCGCTACTGAAAAAAGCGCCTCTTTGATTTTGTCAACGATAAACGGTTTTATTTTTTCTGTGAACTTTCCTCTGATACTGTTTGCTCTACTGTTCTGCCCGGATAAGCTTTAATGGCTTCCTGCAGGGTTTCCATGGCATTTTTCAAGTCTTCAATATTGAGTACATAGGCTATTCTAGCTTCCTGTTTTCCTAGGCCCGGTGTTGAGTAAAATCCTGCTGCAGGCGCAATCATAACTGTTTGGTTTTTGTGATGGAAATCACTTAACATCCATTGCGCAAATTTCTCAGCATCATCTACAGGTAATCTCACCACTGTGTAGAAAGCTCCTTTGGGTGAAGGACAATAAACGCCTTCCATTTTGTTCAGAGCATCTACCATATAATTACGGCGCTCAATATACTCATTATAAACTTCATCAAAATATTCTTTTGGCGTGTTTAATGCTGCTTCACTTGCCAGTTGTCCAAAAGAGGGAGGGCATAATCTTGCTTGCGCAAATTTTAAAGCATTGGCAATGATGTCTTTGTTTTTAGATATTAGCGCGCCAATTCTTACTCCGCACATACTGTAGCGCTTAGAAACTGAATCCATAAGCACAACATTGTCTTCTATCCCTTTCAGATGCATTGCTGAAACATGTTCATTCCCGTCATAGCAGAATTCCCGGTATACTTCATCAGAAAAAAGATAAAGGTCATGCTTTTCAACAAGCTTTTTGAGCTTCATCATTTCTTCTTCTGAATAAAGATAGCCGGTTGGATTATTTGGATTGCAAATGACGATTCCTTTAGTTTTGTTTGTAATTAATTTTTCGAATTCATCAATCGAAGGAAGGGCAAAGTCATGTTCTATTGAAGACGTTACTGGTTTTACCTTTACGCCTGCAGCTATTGCAAACCCATTGTAGTTTGCATAGAACGGCTCAGGAATAATTACTTCGTCTCCCTCATCCAGGCATGTAAGGAAAGCAAATAATACCGCTTCTGAACCTCCTGTTGTGATAAGCATATTGGTGTGGTCTATGTCAATACCTACACCCTGGTAATATTCAGCAAGTTTTTTGCGATATGACTCATTCCCTGCAGAATGTGTATATTCCACAACTTTCATATCAGTGTTTTTTACCGCACTCATTGCAACCTCAGGAGTGGGGATGTCAGGTTGTCCTATATTCAGATGATAAACTTTTCTCCCCTTTTTTTTAGCTTCTTCAGCATACGGAACTAATTTACGAATAGGGGATTCCGGCATGCTTGCAGCTTTATTGGATAATGATGGCATTGTGTTGTGAGTTTTAGTGATTATTTAATTTTTGTCTATAACTTTTCCTTTTATATTTAATTTGACCGGGGAATTTTTCGCATTGGAATATACCACTATTGATTTGGAAAAGGACCCCTTAATCCTTGTATTATACTTTACTTTGATTGTTTCTGTGTCTCCGGGTTTAATGGGATCTTTTGGCCACTTTGGTGTTGTACAGCCGCAGGATGCTCTAACTCTTGTCAGTAATAATGGTTCTTTACCTGTATTTTCAAATTCAAATTCGCATGTTCCATCGGAATTCACTTCTATCTCACCGTAATTGTATTCTGTTTCTTCAAACTTTATTACGGGTTGTTTGTCTTTGTTTTCATCCTTAGCATTTTGCCCCGTCAATTGAGTTGAAAACAAAAGACTGATTGCGAAAAGTATTATTGTATTTTTCATAAATTAAAAAATTTGATATTACAATATTTTGTTTACGTGCAAATTTATAATAATGTTTATAGAAAGTGGTATTTTCCCTTGATCAAAATGCCATTTGATAAATTTATAATCTTTACTGGTTTTGCAAATACACATAAGCATAATTCTATGTTTTGTTATAGCCTTAATAGTTTAGAGTAGATGGTTTTATTCATAAATAAATTTTTATTTTTACATCATTTTTCAAACTTATAATAATTGGATAGATTAGATATGGAAATCCCGAAAAAGTACAGCCCGAAGAATGTAGAAGATAAGTGGTATAAACATTGGATGGAGAAAAAATTTTTTAAATCTGTCCCGGATGACAGGGAACCTTATACTATTGTTATTCCTCCGCCTAATGTGACCGGAGTTCTTCATATGGGACATATTTTAAATAATACAATACAGGATATTTTGATAAGGAAAGCCCGTATGGAAGGCAGGAATGCCTGCTGGGTTCCTGGTACTGATCATGCTTCCATAGCTACAGAAGCCAAGGTTGTTGCAAAGTTACAGGGTGAAGGTATAAGCAAGGGATCTCTTTCACGTGAAGAATTTCTTAAACATGCATGGGAATGGAAAGAGAAGCATGGTGGAATTATTCTTGAACAGTTGAAGAAGATAGGCGCCTCTTGTGATTGGGACAGAACAAAATTCACTATGGATAGTGATATGTACGAGAGTGTGATAAAGGTTTTTGTTGATTTGTATAATAAAGGGTTGATATACAGAGGAGCACGTATGGTAAACTGGGATCCCCAGGCTAAAACAGCTTTATCAGATGAAGAAGTGAATTATAAAGAAGTCAATTCTAAACTCTATTATATCAAATATCCTTTAGATGGAACTGATGAATATATAGAAATTGCAACGACCCGTCCGGAAACAATATTAGGTGATACAGCTATTTGCGTGCATCCTGATGATGATCGTTACAAGCATGTTCACGGGAAAGATGCTGTGGTTCCTGTTTTAGGGAGGAAAATACCTGTTATTATAGATGAGTACGTGGATATGGAATTCGGGTCAGGCGCTTTGAAAATTACTCCTGCTCATGATGAAAATGATTATAATATTGGTCTGAAACACAAACTCGATATCATTGATATCTTTAACGATGATGGTACTTTAAATGAAAAAGCTCAGTTGCATGTCGGGAAAGATCGTTTTGATGCCCGCGATGCTTTTGTGGAAGACCTGAAAAGAGAAGGATTGCTGATTAAAGTGGAGGATTATGTGAACAATATTGGATTTTCTGAGCGAACAGATGCTGTTATTGAGCCTAAACTTTCAACTCAGTGGTTTTGCAGTATGAAAGAAATGGCTGAACCGGCCCTTGAAAATGTTTTGAATGGAAATATAAAATTATTCCCGAATAAGTTTATTAACATATATAAACACTGGATTGAGAATATCAAGGATTGGTGTATTTCACGTCAGTTGTGGTGGGGACAAAGAATCCCTGCATATTATTTGCCGGGGGGTGATTATGTTGTGGCTCATAATTCAGAAGAGGCTGTAAAACTTGCCAGAGAAAAGACGGGAGATGTCTCAATCACTGAAGAGGATTTGAAACAGGATGAGGATGTTCTGGACACCTGGTTCTCCTCCTGGCTCTGGCCAATATCAGTTTTTGATGGAATACGTTATCCTGAGAATGAAGATATTAAATACTATTATCCCACCGATGATTTAGTTAGCGCTCCCGAAATTTTGTTTTTCTGGATTGCAAGGATGATTATGGCAGGATATGAATACCGAAATGAAAAACCATTTAAAAACATTTATCTCACAGGTATTGTTAGAGACAGCCAAAGACGGAAGATGTCTAAATCTCTTGGCAACTCACCTGATCCTCTTGAGTTGATTAATAAATATGGAGCTGATGGAGTTCGCGTAGGAATGCTTTTTTGTTCTCCGGCAGGAAATGATTTGCTTTTTGAGGAAAATCTTACAGAACAAGGAAGAAATTTCGGAAATAAAATATGGAATGCTTTCAGACTGGTAAAAGGCTGGGAAGTAGACGAAAAGAAGGAACAACCCCAGCATGCTGAGAAAGCCGTACTATGGTTTGATAATCGAATTCACCAGTCTATTGAGATGGTAGAAAAACAATTTGAGCAATTCAGGTTGTCTGAAGCTTTAATGAATTTATATCGCCTTTTCTGGGACGATTTTTCCTCATGGTACCTGGAGTTGGTTAAGCCAGGTGCTGAAAAATCAGTAGATATTAAAACTTATGAGGCTACTTTGGATTTCTTTGAGAAATTAATGAAGCTTTTACATCCATTTATGCCTTTTATAACAGAGGAAATATGGCATCTTATAAAAGAACGTGATGAAAATGATTGTATTATTGTTGCCAGGATGCCTGAGTCTCTTGAATATGACAAGAATATCATAAATGCATTTAATAAAAATAAAGAAATTGTTACTTCCATAAGGAATATTAGAAAGGATAGGGAGATTCCTAATAGGGACGAACTGGATTTGTATTATAGCGGCGAACATCAGGAAGATTTAAATTCTGTAGTAATGAAACTGGCTAATGTGGCATCAGTTGAAAAAGTAGAGAGAGAACCAGAAAATTCGGTTTCTTTTATGGTGCAAACGACTGAATATTTCATTACAATGGAGGATTTTATTAATGTTGAGGAAGAAATTGAGAAACTGGAAAAAGAGTTGGAATATAATAAAGGGTTTTTAAATAGTGTAATGAATAAGCTCAATAATGAGCGTTTCGTTAATAATGCCCCTGAAAAGGTTGTAAATATGGAGAAAAAGAAAAAGGAAGATGCAGAAATGAAAATAAAAGCCTTGGAAGAGAGAATAAAAAGTTTAAAAGGTTAGGCTTTAATTTTCTATAACATACTTTTTTATTTGCTAAAACCATTATTTTCTCCTTTTTTAGCCCAAAATAGAATAAATTTTAAATTTTAGAGATATGAAAGATTCGGAAATTTTACTTAATCCCAATGAATTAGTCAGGTTTTTAAAAAAACCTGCGGCTCAGTTTACAAAAGATGATCTTATAAACTTTATTGAGGAATATGAAGTTGAAATGGTTAACTTCCGCTATGTTGCTGAAGATGGAAAATTGAAGACACTTAATTTTATAATTTCAAGTAAAGAACATCTGGATACTATTTTAACTTATGGAGAAAGGGTAGACGGCTCCAGCCTTTTTTCTTTTATTGAAGCTGGGTCAAGTGATTTGTATGTTGTGCCAAGATATAAGACAGCTTTTTTAAATCCCTTTTCTGAGATTCCTACTATGGAGATATTGTGTTCTTTCTATAATAGTGAGGGTAGTCCATTGGAAAGTGCCCCGGAACAGATTTTGCGTAAAGCACACAAACAATTTCAGAAAGCTACCGGCTATAAATTTAAAGCGCTTGGAGAGTTGGAGTATTATGTGAACAGTGAAAAGGATAATCTTTTTCCAGCAATGGATCAAAAAGGTTACCATGCTTCAAGGCCTTTTGCCAAATTTGAGAAACTCCGCACTGAAGCATTGCATTTAGTTGCCCAGGCTGGCTGCCAGGTTAAATATGGACACTCAGAAGTGGGAAATTTCACAAAGGGAGATGAAATGTTTGAGCAGCATGAGATTGAATTCTTACCTGTAGATGCAGAAGATGCAGTAGACCAAATGATAATTGCAAAATGGATACTGCGTATGCTTGCAAAAGAAAGAGGCATTGAAATTAGTTTTGCTCCAAAGATTACAGTTGGGAAGGCTGGCAGCGGGCTACACATACATATGATGATTGAAAAGGATGGGAAGAATTTAATGGCTGACTCAAATGGTTTAACAGATACTGCCAAAAAGATGATTGCTGGTATTCTTGATACCGCTGATGCATTGACAGCATTTGGCAATACAATCCCAACCTCATATTTGCGTCTTGTTCCTCACCAGGAGGCTCCAACAAATATATGCTGGGGTGACAGGAATCGTTCTGCTTTAGTACGTGTGCCATTGGGTTGGGATGTAAAACATGACATGATAAAAGATGCAAATCCACAGGATTGTATGAATGGCGATGGAGAAAACAATAAGCAGACAGTGGAATTTAGGGCACCTGATGGATCAGCAGACCTTTATCATCTTGTTGCAGGATTGATTGTGGCCTCTCAACATGGCATAGAAATGGATAATGCTCTGAAATTAGCGGACGAGTTATATGTGGATGTAAATATTTTTGATGAAGAACATAAAGATCAACTGGACAAGCTGGAGAAACTTCCTGCATCCTGTCATGAATCAGCTCAAAAGCTTGAGGCCAAAAGAAATGTTTTTGAAAAAAATGGTATATTTCCTAAAGGAACCATCAATAGTTTTATTGAGAAGTTAAAAGCCTATGATGATAAAAACCTGAGCGAAAGACTCTATGGGAAGGATGAAGAAATAAGAAAATTGGTTCAGAAATATATTCATACAATGTAGAATCTAAATTACTGATTTTAGACAACTTATAAATAGCTACCTCTCTTATGGGGGTAGCTATTTTTATTCAAACACCGAATAAGCATTTATGCGATGTCTGCTTTTATTGTTCAGATGACTGTTTAGAGAACAGTCCCGTCAGCTATGTGGAACTTATGCTGCAAAATTTATGTTGATGCCTGTTTCCTGTGTCCGTAAACTGATAATGTTAGATGTTTGTTTTTGGATTATTGAGACGAATAACTTTCTTATAATGTCGTGCCTAACGGCATTCTCAGAGGTGATGATGGACAATTTTCTACCATAATATCCTTTCTACGAGACTCTTAATCATAAGCAAGACACTGAAAGGTTTGGAAAACGCGCAGCCAGGTCAGGTGCGCACGTGGCGAACGTTGCGTGGTTTCGCTGCGTTATGAATTCTCCATTATTATTTTACCTTTTGAATTTGTAGCATCATTACTTCCTTTTGCATCAGTTTTTCCTTTTTTTGCATTGCCCAAAAAAAGAAAGGAAAAAACGCTAGGCAAAAATCAGTCTACCACCCCTGCAATCCTTGCCCACCCCGCACGATTTTGCCTGTCCTGCGCGCGATTAAGCCGGAGATACTTCCCAATAGCTTTGGCTATTTGCCTTGCCGCATAATAAAATTTTGTCATAAATCAAGGAAGCAGGGAGGGTTTCAGG
>JBKGZD010000035.1:0-19622 GCA_046545795.1 Bacteroidales bacterium
TGATCAACACGGATAATAAAACAATTCTATAAACAATAAAACACTATCAATAAGGTGATTGCGTCGTTTATGTATATGGAACAAATTATATAAACTTTTTTTGCCAGGGGTAATACTTCAGGAATAGGAATGAGGAGCCAGCAATAAGGCCACCGTAAAGAAATTCAACAGCCCAGACTGCCTCTATGGAACTTTGTAAAACCACAGCAAGATAATAAGTGACAATTACGTAAATCACGAACACAGCCGCTTCAATGAGAAAAGCAGCTTTGGTATTGCCTGTGCCTGAAACAGTATTGAATAAAACAAAACCTAATCCAATAAAAAACGAAGTGCCGCTGATAACGTATAAAACCGGTTTGGTAGCTGTTATAAGTTCCTGGTTATCGGTAAAAACAGAAAGTATGTGCATCGGAAAGAGGAGAATGATAATTACCATAATAGCTACACTTCCTAAACATAAGTTTATAGCTTTACGTGTTACTTTTGTTGCTTCTTTTGGTTCTCCCTTCCCAATTACATAGCTTACCAGGGAATTGGCAGCAAAAGAATATCCCATTATCGGCACGAGCATAATAACATAAATGCTTCTAATGATATTGGAAACCGCAAGAGCCCTTTCGCCTAATTTTTCTACAAACAGGAAGAAGAACATCCAGCCGGCGAAGGAGAGAAAATTTTGTAGCATTACCGGCAGGGAAATATTGAATACCTTGCCAAAAAGTGCCGGGTCCAGTGATTGAAACTTAAATAACCTGAATTTTTTGTAATCTATTTTAGTGTGTGAATAGTAAATAAAAGTTAGCATTGCTGCCATTTCAGCTATAACAGAAGCTAATGCAGCTCCTTGTATTCCCATTTCCGGGAATCCAAGTTTTCCGAAAATCATAACATAGTCAAGAAATACATTTACGAGAGCCATCATGGCAGTTGTAACCGTGATTACTTTTGTTTGGCCTATTCCTATATAAAAACCTCTGAATGTAAAGTTGGTGAAAGCAAAAAGCAGCCCCCATATCCTGATATATAGAAAATCGAGTGTTGCAGCCTGGATATTTTCAGAAGATACCAGTGAGTTAAATATTTGTGGTAATGAAAAATTCAGGCCACCAATTATTACAAACGCAAAAATGAGTAAAAAATAAAATGCATGCTCGACGGTTTTGCCAATCTCTGATATACGCTGCTGCCCGTATCTTCTGGCTACCAAGATCTGTGCGCCAACACCATACCCCATACCGAGCATCATGAAAGTCATATAAAACACACTACCGATACCTGCAGCTCCCAGTTCAATCTCTCCGACTCTTCCCAGGAATGCGGTATCGGTAATGCGGATTACATTTTGAATTGCACTACCGAGAATAATCGGGTAGGCAATACTCCATATCTTTCGGTATGAGGCGCCGTTGGCCATTAATTATCAAAGTTTCTCGTCAAAATACCTGGTGATTTTTTCCATAAGATGAATCCTGTCTTTCCCTCGTACGTTGTGTTGATGTTTGGGATACATGAAAAAGTCTACCTGAACATCATTTTTTACACACTCTCTTAAAAAGGTCAGACTGTGCTGAGGAACAACAACATCATCCATATATCCGCTTATAATGAGAAGGTCGCCTTCCAGGTTGTTTACGTAATTTTTCAAGTTGGCCTGCTCATAGCCTTCCGGATTTTCTTCAGGGGTATCCATATAACGTTCACCATACATTATTTCATAATATTTCCAGTCGATTACCGGGCCGCCGGCCACACCAGCTTTAAATGTTCCGGGCTCTTTTAACATCATTGTTGTAGTCATAAAACCACCGTAACTCCAGCCATGAACGCCTATACGGTTTGTATCAACATACCCCAGGTCTTTTAATAGTTTAACTCCCTGCATTTGATCTTCAAGTTCGTACTTACCCAAATTGCGGTGAATTACATTTTCAAACTCCAGTCCGCGTCCTGCTGTTCCCCTGTTATCCAGGGTAAGCATTACATACCCTTTCTGTGCCATATAATAATGCCATAAATTTGCTCCACCAAGCCATCTGTTGTGGATTAACTGTGCATGTGGACCCCCATAAACATATATAATAGCAGGATATTTTTTGTCAGGGTCAAAATCAGACGGCTTAATTAAGCGATAGTATAAATCAGTATCACCATTTTTTGTTTTAATGGTTGAGATTTCTGTATCACCAAGGTTGTAATCTTTAAGCGGATTATCAGATTTTAACAAATTTTGCTGAATATCGCCATTATTTTCAAGAATATTGATCACCCGGGGAACTTGAATATTAGAATATGTATCTATTATAAATTTCCCGTCTGTAGTTA
Organism: Bacteroidales bacterium; assembly: GCA_046545795.1. Lineage (GTDB taxonomy): Bacteria > Bacteroidota > Bacteroidia > Bacteroidales > UBA12077 > JAGXLC01. The sequence goes on from JBKGZD010000035.1 coordinate 2,326, forward strand.
TCTTTGGAGAATGGTACCCCGGTTCATCAGTGATTTTTTTTGCATTTAAGGACCGGAGATTCAATTTATACAAATGTCTTTCTAATGGAGATTCTTGCGTAGATACATAATAAATATTTTTCCCTTCCTTGTCAAAACTTGTATAGCTGGCACTAACTTCCCATTCGCCTTCTGTTAACTGATTAAGCAATTCTCCATCAGTATTGTAAAGGTATATATGATTGTATCCGTCTCTCCGGCTATGCCAGATAAATTTTTCATTATCATTGGGAAGAAACCGGATAGGAGAAAGAGGTTCTACATATTTCTCATGTTTTTCTTCGAACAAGGTTTGAACAAATTCACCATTTGAAGCATCATACTGATTCAATTTCATATGGTTTTGTTCCCGGTTGAGCTCTGCAATGTAGATATATTTGTTCTCAGGTCCCCATTGAATATTTGTCAGAAATTTTTCTTTTGGTTCGCCGGTTTCTAGGAAAATGGTGTCCCCGGTTTCGAGGTTATATACACCAACCTCCACATGATGGCTTTTCATCCCGGCCATTGGGTATTTGGTGTTTTTAATATTAGCTGTACGCTGGCTAATATCTACCAGCGGATAATCTGTAACCATGCTTTCATCTTTTCTGTAGAATGCCAGGTTTTCTCCATCCGGCGACCAGAATGTTCCTGTATTGATTCCAAATTCCCGTCTGTGCACTTCCTGTCCATTTACAATGTCAGGATTATCATCATTTGTAATTTGTATATCATCTCCGTCATAAGAAATCAAGTATAAATTATTATCTATGGTATATGCGAAAAAATCATTTTCTCTGTTATAGTCTTTATTCGATGCATTACCAGGGAAAGTAACCGAATCTTCCAGGGATTCATCGAAGGGGTTTACTTTATAATGACTATTTTCATGGGGAAAAGCAAAAACTGAGTCACTCAGCCATTCAATGTGCGGTAGATTATCCATTGTGTCACCTTGGCTCAAGTCAGCAATCTTGTTAAGTTCTTTAAGTGTGATCAGTGTTTCTTGCTCATTTGATTTTACGGAAGAGAAAAAAACGGTGTCTTCCTTTTGGAAAGAATAAGTGTGTGTTTCCGGTATCCATTGAATTTGCGGAATGTTTTCAGTAGCCAGTGAGGTCCATTGTCCAATTACAGCCTCTTTGATTGTCAGCTCTTTTTTTTGAGCGTGAACAGCAGTTGTGAACATTAAAATAATTAAAAAGGGATAAATCAACTTTTTCATGAGTTTAAATTTTTTGTTTAGTTTTAACCGATTAAAAGTTCGTTAGATTTACTGTTTTTTCCGAGCGATAAACTTAAAAATTTTTTTTGATATATTAATTAGACAGAAAAGCAAATATGGAGCTCATATTTATTGATTGGATTTTTATAGCATTATACATTTTTATCGCGCTTTATATAGGTTTTAGATACAGGTCAAGAGCGGGGAAAGATCTTGCAAGCTATTTTCTTGGCGGCCGTAAGTTGCCATGGTTTATAGCAGGTATTTCAATGGTAGCCACGACTTTTGCTGCAGATACTCCCTTAGCAGTAACAGAGATGGTTAGTAATAATGGAATTTCCGGGAATTGGTTATGGTGGAATATGCTAATAGGAGGAATGCTAACCGCATTTTTCTTTGCCGATTTATGGAGGAAGGCTAATGTTCTGACAGAACTTGAATTTATTGAGATACGTTATAGCGGCAAACCAGCAGCATTTTTGCGTGGTTTTAAGTCCATTTACCTTGGTCTTTTTGTTAATGTATTGATAATCAGCTGGGTTAATCTTGCATTGATTTCAATTTTGCAGGTGTTTTTTAATATATCAGATACAAATATATTGTGGTATGTAGGTGGTGCAATGCTAATAGCTTCCTTTTATTCCTCTTTATCCGGTTTATTGGGTGTTGCTATAACAGACGCGATACAGTTTGTTATTGCCATCACAGGCTCAGTTGTGTTAGCTGTTGTTATTTTATCTACTGAAAAAGTGGGTGGTTTAACTGGTCTGCAGGAACAATTGCCAGATTGGGCATTTAATTTTTTCCCTAAAGTAGGAAAAGGAGGGAATCTCACAAATGCCCTTACAATAAGTGTAGGAACTTTTCTAGCTTATATTGGTGTACAATGGTGGGCTAGCTGGTATCCCGGAGCTGAGCCGGGTGGAGGAGGCTATGTTGCTCAACGCATGATGAGTGTTAAAAATGAAAGACATGCAACATGGGCAACACTGTTCTTTCAAATTGCCCATTATGTTGTTCGTCCCTGGCCATGGATACTCGTTGCACTGGCAACATTAATTCTATATCCCGATCTTCCTGAAGGACAGGAAAGGCTTGGATATGTAATGGCTATACGAGATTACCTGCCTGCAGGTTTGACTGGTTTAATGATTGTGGCTTTGCTGGCAGCTTATATGAGTACAATATCAACCCAGTTGAACTGGGGGGCAAGTTTTATTGTGAATGATTTTTACAAACGCTTTATTCATAGAGGAAAAAACGAGAAAGATGAGGGGAAGCATTTTGTTTTAGCGGGCCGGATTGTCACTATGTTAATAATGGTAATTGCACTGTATATTACAACTATAGTAGAATCAATAACGCAGGTTTGGCATTTTCTCCTCGAATGCGGAGCCGGTTTGGGACTTGTGCTAATATTGCGCTGGTATTGGCAAAGAATCAATGCATGGAGTGAAATTACAGCTACAGCGGTACCTTTTATAGTATATGCAGTTGCGAAATTTGGTTTGAATTTGGAATTTCCCGGCAGTTTTTTCATTACTGTAGGAATTACAACAATTTCATGGATTATTGTAACCTTTTTAACACCAATGACTAAACACCAAACATTAAAAGAATTTTATTACCGGGTTCAGCCACCAGGCATATGGAATATTGATCAGGAAATTAGACTGGAAAAAAATAAACGTATCCCTAAGATGCTAATGTGTTGGCTTGGTGGAATTATGTTTACATATTCGGCATTGTTCCTGTCTGGTAAGCTATTGTTTGGTGAATGGGTTTCTGCTGGAATTTGGTTGACAACAATGTTGGTCGGTTTTTTTATTGTCAAATTGAATATAAAGGGTTTGTATTAATTCATTAACTTTGATAATTCAAGTATTTTTTTTTAATTAGCAATAAATTAGTTTTCTTGATGCATAAGAAATTTTTCCTCCAGCTATATAAGGTCCTGTTTTTTTGTTTGTTAGCATTAACAATCATATCATGTGGAAAAGATAAAGACACAAAAGATTCTCAAGATGAAGATTCGCTGCAACAAAAATCTGTCGATACATCAAGTGTTATATTGAAATATAATGAAACTGTTTTTACGATACCATCACCTTATCAAGCTTCGATTGCAATAAAGGAAAAAGGAATAGGTCTTAACAGCCAGATTGTAGCGCCTTTGAGTAACCATAAGAATTTCCATACAAGTTTTAAACAAGCTTTAAATATTGGAGTGTACGGAGCCGACTTGGGATATCTCAATCTATATGAGCAACATCCGGAATGCTTGTCTTATCTTTCTGTAATAAAAAAACTAGGTGATGAGCTTGGCCTTGATGATGCTATCTCAGAAGAACAGATGAAAAGAATTGAGCGTAATATTAATACACAAGATTCTTTGCTCGTTTTTATGTCAGGCATTTATCAGGATTTTGACAGGTATCTGACCAACAATAACCGTGAAGAAATTGGCGCATTGATTATTGCGGGAGGGTGGATAGAGAGCATTTATATTCTTTCTCAAACAATAAAGTCTGATAATAACAGGGATTTAATAAACCGCCTGGGAGAACAAAAGTATCCGCTTGATAATCTTATAAACCTCTTATCAACCTATTATTACGATTCAGATCATTACACTCATCTTATTGATGCCTTGGTTGACCTTGCCTATGAATTTGATGGTGTTATTTATAATTACGATTATAGTGAGCCGGACGTGAAACCGGACAAGAAATTAACAGTGATTAACAGCCGGTCAAATGTTGTCATTTCAGAATATCATCTAAACGTTATTACACAAAAAATCAGTGATTTACGCAATCAAATTATAGAATAATGAAGCAATATTTTATACACATCATATATGCAGGCTTGTTGTTATTAAGTCCAAACGCAGCTCTAACACAGGAATATGATAACACTATAAAAAATTGCAAAGATTATCTGAATAACGAGTATATTAATAGTGGACAGAATTATGTAGCCAATTTAAATAAAAACAATAAGGCTGTTTTTCATACCACTTTCTACGAGGGAACACAATATCGTATTGTGGCATGCAGTGATTTAGACAAACACCCCTTAATTCTTGAAGTTTTCGACACAGAAAGGAATTTACTTTTTTCCAATAAAGACCATCAGTATACACCCTATTGGGATTTACTGTTTACATCAACTGTGACATGTACGATTGAAATATCAATAGAAGCAGAAAAACATTTAAAGGAACCGGTGAAGCTTTTAATAGGATTTAAGAATAAATCCCTTAATTTTGATTGAATTATGATGTGTGGAATAAATATAAGTAAGTCATGAGTGAGCCGATTCTAAAAGCCTTGATGCAACTATTTGCTATCATAGCACATCCTTCCAGTAATGCCGGTGAGAGAAGAGCTATTGTAGAGTATTTTCTGAAACGACAGATTAACCAGAAAGCCACAAAAAAATACCTTGATATTTTCGATAAATTTTACAGGGAGCACCAGGAAAAGTTGAAAGAAAAGGGGAAAAGAAAAAAGAGAACCTCATCAAGCTCTGTCCGTGTCCTTAAAATTTGTACTGAAATAAATGAGGAATTAACTCAAAAGCAAAAAAATGTTGTTTTAGTCAGATTACTTGAATTCATAAAATCAGGACAACAGGTTACAGACCAGGAGATGGCTTTTTTAACTACCGTTGCTGATACATTCAATGTTCCCCGGGATGAATTTGAGCTCATAAAGAATTTTGTGCTTCAATCATTTGAAGAGGTGAGCCCTTCAGAGCAGATTTTAATCATTGATGACCAACCGGAGATTTCTATTCCGAAGGTAAAACACATGCAATCATCTAACCTGGGAGGGCAGCTTCGGGTGATTGAGGTTAGTTCAACTTCTATGTACTTTATCAGGTACATTGGGTCTGGTGAATTGTATCTTAATGGGCAATTACTGGAAAAAGACAAAGTTTATGTGCTGAATGTAGGAGCATCCATACGGAGTTCTAAGGTTAGCCCAATTTATTACGGGGATATTATTAGCTTGTTTAATATTGACAGAATAAAAACGCGGATAACGTTTGAAGCAAAAGGAGTTGACTATATTTTCAAAAGCGGTGATATAGGTTTACGCGACATAAGTTTTTTAGAAGATTCCGGTAAACTAATAGGAATAATGGGGGCAAGCGGCTCCGGAAAATCTACTTTACTGAATGTGTTAAACGGAAGTTATGAACCGGCTTATGGTGAGGTTTACATTAATGATATTAATATTCATGAAGAAAATGACAAAGTAGAAGGGCTTATAGGATATGTGTCACAGGATGATCTTTTGATTGAGGAATTGACTGTATATGACAACTTGTATTTCAATGCAAAACTTTGTTTTGCAAATTACACCAAAGAAGAACTGGAGAATACAGTTAACAATACATTAGAAGATCTTGGCTTGTACGATATTAAAGATATGGTTGTTGGTTCACCTTTGAATAAGAGGATTAGTGGGGGACAGAGAAAAAGGTTGAATATTGCTCTTGAGTTAATACGAGAACCAGCTGTCCTTTTTCTTGATGAACCTACTTCCGGATTGTCATCCAGGGATTCGGAAAATATTCTTGATTTGCTGAAAGAATTAACCCTCAAAGGAAAATTAATATTTGCCGTTGTTCATCAGCCTTCCTCAGATATTTTTAAAATGTTTGATAAACTGATGATCCTGGATATGGGAGGGTATTTGATTTATTCAGGAGAACCAATAGAGTCTTTAGTATATTTCAAGTCAAGTATCCAACATGCCAACTGGAATGAAAGTGAATGCCCGGTCTGTGGGAATGTGAATCCGGAACAAATTTTCAATATAGTAGAAGCTAAGGTATTGGATGAATATGGTAATTTCACCAATAACCGGAAAATTTCTCCTGAAGAATGGAAGGAAAAGTTTGATAAATCCCATCTTAAGAAGATTCAGGAAAAACCTAAGAACAGTTTAGAAATGCCGGAAATTCATTTTAAAATACCTAATAAATTAAAGCAGTTTCTGGTATTTACAAAAAGGGATGTACTGTCAAAATTGTCTAATACTCAATATTTAGTGATCAATTTCCTGGAGGCTCCTTTGTTAGCCTTTATACTTGCTTATATTGTCAAATATTACAACATTAATAGTCAATACGGATATACCTTTGCTGAAAACAGCAACGTCCCGGTTTATATTTTTATAGCCGTAATTGTCGCTTTGTTTATAGGCTTGACAGTTAGTGCTGAAGAAATTATTAAGGATAGGAAAATTCTCAAAAGAGAGGCTTTTCTCAATTTAAGCTGGAGTAGTTATCTTTTTTCAAAAATTGCCGTATTGTTTACATTGTCAGCCGTTCAGGCATTAATGTTCGTAGCAATTGGCAATTCCATAATTGAAATTAAAGGGATGTATTTTGAATACTGGCTGATGTTATTCAGTACCTGGTGTTTTGCAAATCTTTTGGGGTTGGTCATTTCAGATAGTTTTAAAACCGCGATTACGATATATATCTTAATTCCTTTTTTAATTATTCCACAGTTATTATTAAGCGGTATTATAGTTAAATATGAAAAATTAAATCCTGAAATTTCAAATCCGGAAAATATTCCATTTTATGGTGAGATTATTACAGCTCGCTGGGCATATGAGGCATTGGCTGTTTACCAGTTTAAAAATAACAATTATGAGGAAAAATTCTATCCCTATGATAAAGCGATGAGTATTGCGGATTTTAAAAAGAATTACTGGTTGCCGGCTCTTAAAAACCGTTTGAGTTATTGCGAAAGAAATTATGATGATCCACAGAAAAAAGAACAAATGAGTCAAAATTTAGAATTAATCCAGAATGAGGTGAAGAAAGAATTAGAAAATCGTTCCGGAGATTTGGTTCAATTTACAAACCCTGATAGAATTGCCTATGCAAATGCCGGATCCCAGCTTTTTAGTGATCTGACAGATTACTTTGAATTGGTCAGAAGATACTATATACGTTATTACAACAAGGCTAGCTCTTTGAAAGACGGTAAACTCAGCGAATTACAAAAAGACAGCATTGAGAGGAAACAGTTTCTACAATTAAAGCGCAATCATCATAATGATAAACTTGCTGAGTTTGTGAAAAATTCTAATGAAGTTAACAGAATACTGGAGTACAAAAATCAATTGATACAAAAAATTGATCCTATATTTTTAGAACCTGACCGTTATTTCTTAAAAGCTCATTTTTACGCGCCTCGTAAACAGGTTTTTGGTAAATTTTATGAAACATTTTGGGTTAATCTCGTGGTTATCTGGGCAATGTCGCTTTTATTATATTTTATATTGTATTTTAGGTTATTGAGGAGGTTTCTTAATTATACAGAAGAGAAGCAAATTTTCAAACAAAAAACAGTTACCCCCAAAAAGTAGAAATGGTAACTGTTTTGTTTTTTAACGAGTATTGTTTATTCTACAATTTCAATCATTTTGAAAGGAACACGTATTATTGATTCGTAGTCTTCGCCTGCCTCCAGCATGTCCTCATCGTCTTCTTCATAATACCAGTTAATAATTACTTCATTTCTTGCTTTTTTAATGCTTTCCAGTTTTTTAAATATGTCAAGAATGCATTTCGAAGAGCTGGTATTAAAATATTCAAGCTGGACATTAACTGTAGTTTTCTTTTTAGGACTGTTAGCGTATTCTTCCAGCCATTCTACAATAGGTCTGTAGAATTCAATTGAATTTTCCGGAATGGATCTTCCTTTGATTTCTATGGTCCCCTTTTTCGGGTCTAAATTTATGGTTGGCGTTTTTGTTGTTCCTTCTAATGATATTGATTCCATATTATTAAGTTATATTTTACAGTTTAGACAAAAATCACAAGGTTAAAAAATGAATACTCATCATTATATGGGGTGAAATCATAATCTATCCGGCCATTTGTTCTTTTGGCCATATCAATTAAGCCAAGGCCTCCACCGCCTTTTTTTGAAAATTTCTGGTTATTAAGAATAAATTTATATAACTCTTTTAATTCTTCTAAATCCATATTTCTGATATTATCCAGGCGTTCCTTTAGTTCATCTATTTTGTCATTCCTGATAAAATTACCTGTTGAGACTTTATAGAAATTATCTTCAATGGCAATTACAAAAATACCGAAATGAACATCTAAATTTCCACTATAATTATCAGGCAGATCATCAATATGGTGGTATAAATTCTGTAAGCTTTCAACCAGTACATTATAGAGCTTTTTTTTAATGCTCTTTTTATCAACTAAATCTTCCAGTTTAGCATCAATGACTTCTAATACATTGGTTATTAAGTCAGAAGAAATACTGCCTTTATATGCTAAAATTACATCTCCTGTATTCATTTTATAGTAGAAATCATCAATGCTTAAGGTCATAAGAGCCTTTTGTGTATTATTCAATTGATATTCCAATTTAAAATCAAAAATAGAAAATAATGTTGAAATCCATATTAATTTATAAGCTTAAAAATAAAAATAAAGTTTTGTTATAACAAGCTTTTATTTTTTTAAAGTGCCTTTATATATGGGATAATGTTCAAGTTTGCATTCAACAGGACCATTAAACAAAGTTATTTTTTGTTTTGGTTGCAGTCCTATGTGTTTAATAGCTTGTTTGTTGCCGCTAAATATCCATGTATCAAAACCTGTGAAATTCTTTTTTAAGGTTGAACCAATTGCAGTGTAAAATTCGTTTATATTTTCTTTTTTTAGTTTTATGTCATATGGAGGATTCATTATAATGATGCCTTTTTCCAGTTTATGTCCTTCTAAGGATTCAAAAGCACATTGTTCAAAGTTTATTTTACCATCAAGACCAGCTTCTTTAGCGTTTGCTTTACTTATTTCTATGGCTTTCTCAGAAATATCCCTCCCTTCTATAGAAGTAATTTTTCCTTTTGGAATTTCGGGGATTTCATCTAAGATTTTTCTGTGCAGCACCTCATCATAATCCTGCCAATTTGTAAAACCATATTCTTTACGGTTTTGGTTTGGTGGTATATTATAAGCAATCATGGCTGCTTCGATGGGCAGGGTTCCTGATCCACACATAGGGTCTAAAAAAGATATGGTGTGATTCCAGTTGGAAAGTTTAATCAGAGCGGCAGCCAGCACTTCATTCAGAGGTGCTTTTACATTTTTTGTTTTATATCCTCTTTTATGCAGCGATTCTCCTGAACTGTCCAAAGAGATTATGCAATTGTTGTTGGAAAGATGAAGATTGATCCTGTAATCAGGGTTTATTTTATCTATTGAAGGTCTGAGTCTGTATTTATCCCTGAAAAAATCAGCAATTGCATCTTTGAGCTTAAGCGCTGCAAAATGAGAATGGTCTATTTTTTTTGAATTTACTGAGCTATCAATAAAAAAAGTATGGTAAGGAGTAAAATACCGTTCCCAATTTATTTCCCTTGCTTTATTATATAGTTCATCATATGACTGAACTGTAAATTCTTCTACTGGAATTAGTATTCTTATTGCAGTTCTCAAAAAGATGTTTGATTTGTATAGTAAATATTTATCTCCTTCAAACTGAACAGCTCTGTTAAGTACCCTGATATTTCCAGCTTCAAGGCTCTTTAGCTCTTCTGCCAGAATATTTTCGAGACCGTAAAAAGTCTTTGCTGTAAATGTGGTACTTTTGTTGAGATTCATATTTAAGTTAGCGTAAAATAAGTATGTAATAATTAATTTTGTCAAAAATAAAATAATTTTATCATATGCAACTTTTCTATGCTCCAGATATTGACGAACGTTTTCATATTCTCAACGAAGAAGAGTCTAAGCATCTTATTCGTGTTTTACGAATGACTCAGGGCGATGTCGTTTTTCTTACTGATGGAAAAGGAAATTTTTATGAAGCTCAAATTTCCAAACCCGATCCTAAAAGATGTGAGGTGAGTATTGTTAAGAAAAGTGAAGAACACGAAAGAAGAGATTATTATTTGCATATTGGTATTGCTCCAACAAAAAATGTCAAACGTTTTGAATGGTTTCTTGAAAAAGCTACTGAAATAGGTGTAGATGAAATCACACCGATAATTTGTGAACATTCAGAGCGGAAGCACTTGCGAAAGGATCGTCTTATCAATGTTTTGATTGCAGCTATGAAACAGTCTGTAAAAGCATATCTACCAGTCTTAAATGAGCCTGTTAAAATTGAAGATTTTTTTCAACAGAGCATGGATGGCTTTAATGGTATAGCGGTATGCGACAATCAACGGAAACCTCATTTAAAAAAATTATGTGCCGGGCATAGAAATATAACCATCCTTATCGGTCCGGAGGGAGATTTTGGTTATGAAGAGATTCAGACTGCTATTTCGGAAGGGTATAAGGCTGTTTCTCTGGGTTCTTCACGTTTGCGTACTGAAACTGCTGGAGTTGTTGCATGCAGTATTGTTAATATGGTAAATGACCCATAAAAAAATCGCCCTCTCTGTTATCAAGAAAAGGCGATTATGCAAAATTAATTTACTGACTTACTTTAATCCTGATTAAAGTGGAAAGACTGAGCGTAGTTAAGAACATTCCCTATTACTCGTTCATCAACTTCATAGGTATTTTGTTCCAGTAAATTGATTACATCAGAAAATTTTTCAATTCCCATTAACTCATCCTTTTCTGAGCTGTAGGTTAAGTTCTTCAGCTCTTCATCAGGAGAGGCCGATTGTGTAGAGTGATGTTTCATAGGCATAAGCTTTCGTTTTGTAAGTTTCTAACAAAACGGCACCTATAAAACGATTATTGTAAAAATATTTAACAAATTTTAACAAAAAGGGATTTTTTTGATAAAGGTATTTACTGAGCTTTGAGATTCAGGTTTCTATCTTCGATAAATTTTCTCAGATTTATCAATGCGTATCTCATTCTTCCTAAAGCAGTATTGATACTTACATTGGTTTGTTCAGCAATTTCTTTAAAACTTAAACCACCGTAATGCCTCAATAAGACCACCTCTTTTTGTTCTTCAGGAAGAAAATCTATGAGTTTTCTAACATCATTTACAATCTGTTCATTAACCATTTCATCTTCAATTGTATTGTCTGCAAACTTTTGGGAATTAAAGATATCTGCCTCATACTCATCATTGGAGTAAATTTTGGTTTGTTTATTTTTCCTGAAATGATCAATAATGAGATTGTGCGCAATTCTTATTACCCATGATACAAATTTTCCGCTTTCCTGATATTTCCCTTTATGGAGGGATTTTATCACTTTAATAAATGTTTCCTGGAAAATATCTTCGGCCAAGTGTTCATCTTTGACCATCAATAGGATATAAGTATATACTTTGTCTTTATATCTGTTAATGAGTTTTTCAATGCTGTTTGAGTCGCCTGCCAGGTATTCTTTTATTAGATATTGGTCACTGTATTCCTGTTTTGCCACTATGACCTCCTTTTTGATTAATATAAATTGCTCTAACGCAGCAGTTATTTTTACAGTTAATTTGGGAATTTTGCAAATAAACAAAAATTAATTAAAAAACAAAATAATTCTCAGGACAAAATAGTTAATAAACATTTAATTTTGTCCTTTATATTAAAAATCAACTATCATGCCAAAAAGTGCTGAACATAAATTTATTATTGTAAAAGGAGCACGTGTACATAATTTAAAAAGTATTGATATAGAAATTCCCCGCGATAAATTTATTGTTATAACTGGTGTTTCTGGCTCAGGAAAATCTTCCCTGGCTTTTGATACGCTATATGCAGAGGGACAAAGAAGGTATGTTGAAAGTCTTTCATCATACGCTCGTCAGTTTTTGGGAAGAATTGCAAAACCTGATGTGGATTTTATACATGGATTACCTCCTGCAATTGCAATTGAACAAAAAGTAAATGCCAGAAATCCAAGATCTACAGTAGGTACTTCTACTGAGATATACGATTACCTGAAGCTTTTATATGCAAGAATCGGGAAAACTTATTCACCCATTTCCGGGAAGATTGTAAAAAAGGATACTGTTACTGATGTTGTGAACTATATTCTTCAATTTCCGGAAAATACAAAAGCACTCATCTTATCGCCTTTGCATGTTTTTGAACCAACGAAAGCCTTAGAATACCTGGAAATGATAGAAAAACAGGGTGTTAGCCGTATAGAAATGGATGGTGAGATTTATAAGCTTAAGGATTTTAAAGAGAATAAAATAACGAAAAAAGATCTTTTAAAAAGTAATGTTGTTATTGACAGAATAAAAGTAAGTTACACAGAGGACGAAAAAGCGCGTTATGGTGATTCAGTGCAAATTGCTTTTTCTGAAGGACAAGGAGTATGCAGGATAAAAGTAGTGGACACTGAAAATGCTAATGAAAAAACTTTCAGCAATAAGTTTGAACTGGATGGGATGGAGTTTGAAGAACCCACCGAGCATATGTTCAGTTTTAATAATCCTATTGGGGCATGTCCAACTTGTGAAGGTTATGGCAAGGTAATGGGTATTGATGAGGATTTGGTAATCCCCGATAAAAGATTGTCTGTTTATGAAAATGCAGTTGCTTGCTGGAGAGGGGAGAAGATGAAAAAATGGCAGGAAAAACTCATATTAAACGCAGATAAGTTTAATTTTCCTATTCACAAGCCTTATTATAAATTATCTGATAGGGAGAAGCAGTTGTTATGGGAAGGAAATCGATACTTTTATGGCCTTAATGATTTTTTTGAATACCTGGAAAGGAAGAAATATAAAATTCAGTATCGGGTAATGTTGTCACGTTACAGGGGAAAAACTGTTTGTCCTGAATGCAAGGGAGCCAGGTTAAAAAAAGAAGCCAATTATGTAAAAATAGGAGACAAGTCTATAACTGACCTGGTTTTAATGCCAATTGATCGTTTGCATAATTTCTTCACTGACCTGGTTTTGGATGATTATGATTATAAGATTGCTGAGCGAATACTTTATGAAATAAACAGCCGCCTGGCATTTTTACTGAATGTAGGCTTAAGTTACCTGAATTTAAACCGTTTGACTTCAACACTTTCAGGCGGGGAATCACAGCGCATTAACCTGGCAACTTCCCTGGGGAGCAGCCTGGTTGGTTCAATGTATGTTTTAGACGAACCGAGTATTGGGCTGCATCCCAGAGATAATGATAAGTTGATTTCAGTATTAAAAAATTTGCAAAAAATCGGGAATACGCTAATTGTTGTCGAACATGATGAAGATATTATAAAATCAGCTGACCAGATTGTTGATCTTGGTCCGCAAGCCGGCAGACTGGGAGGTGAGGTTATCTTCCAGGGGAACCGTCAGGAAATCATACATAGCCGTGAAAGTATAACCGGCAAGTTTCTTAACAAAAAGGATTTTATACCTGTTCCACAGCAAAGGCGTAAGTGGAATAATTATATTGAAATTAAGGGAGCAAGGGAGAACAATCTAAAAAGGATAAATGCAAAATTCCCGCTCAATATAATAACTGTTATCAGTGGTGTCAGTGGTTCCGGCAAATCCTCGCTGGTGAAAAATATTCTTTACCCGGCGCTAAAAAGGTATTATAAAGGGGTAGGCGAAAAAGCCGGCAAATACGATGAACTTAGTGGCGATTTGAACTTTATCCAGGATGTTGAATATGTTGATCAAAATCCCATTGGCAAATCTTCACGCTCCAATCCGGTAACATATATCAAGGCTTATGATGAAATCCGGAAATTATTTTCATCCCAACAGGCTTCAAAAATCAACAATTTTAAGCCTTCTCATTTTTCATTCAATACACCAGGAGGCCGGTGCGATGAATGCCAGGGAGAGGGGACAATCAAGGTTGAGATGCAGTTTATGCCAGATATTACTCTAACTTGTGAAGTTTGCGGAGGCAAAAGATTTAAAGAGGATGTGCTTGAGGTAAAATTCAGAGGGAAAAACATCTATGACGTTTTAGAAATGACAATTAATGAGGCTATAGAGTTTTTTGGCGCTGAAGACATATCTACTACAAGAAAGATAGTTAGAAAATTATCTGTTTTAAAATCTGTAGGACTTGGCTATCTCAAACTTGGACAATCTTCGAGTACATTAAGCGGGGGAGAAAGCCAAAGAGTTAAACTGGCATATTTTCTGAGCCAGGAATCCCAAAATGCTCCAACACTTTTTATTTTTGATGAACCAACTACAGGTCTTCATTATTATGATATTTCTAATTTGCTCACGTCATTTAATGAATTAATAAAAAAAGGACATACTGTTGTTATCATTGAACATAATATGGAAGTTATCAAATCAGCAGACTGGCTAATTGATCTTGGCCCTGAAGGTGGAGAAAACGGAGGACAGATAATTTACGAAGGAAAACCTGAAAATATTGATGAGAGTTCTGGATCATACACAGCAAGATATCTTAAACCCAAATTAAAGTAAGGCTGCCCAGAATCTGTATTAGTTCGGTTACTAATTGCTGTTATAATCTTTCAGAGGACAGCCATGAATATATTAATCTGATGTATTATTGTTCTTCTTTAAGTCCTATCATAATTGCGACGCATCCACTAACCGGTTCTTCTGTTTCCTGATCGCTGTTTTTTACTTTTAGTGAAATGATTAATTGCTGACTATTTTCAGGGATAAAATCCCATGTTGAATCAAAATCATCTTTGCTGTTATCATATAAGACATTACGGTCTACATCCAGAATCTGAAAATGGATATCCGGTAAATTATTTGCAGCACATATGGAAACTCTGTAATTTTGTCCACTGTAAAAAGTCTTGTACATTTCTGCGCTTTCTCCTTCTGTTAATACTGCAGCATTATAATTTCCATCATGTATATATGGTTCAAGTTCCTGTTTGCAAATTTGTTTGGCAAAATGTTTACATTGTGATTGCCCATTGAAGGGAATAATCATCAGGAGAAAAAGAATAAATATAGAACTGTATAATTTTTTCATAAGGCAAATTTTTTATAATGTAAATTGATTTCTTATTACATCAACTTGCTGTTTAAGCTTATTGTATATATCTGGTGTCATGGAAATTTCAGTTTCTGAGTTAAGTGTAGTAACTTGATTTACTGTATCTTTAACAGGCACCACTTTGGAAGATGTAATCTTTATTTCATCATAAATAGACTTTAATTTGCTTATTTCTTCTTTAACTGCTTTAAGGTTTTCGTCATCTTCATTTTTTTCAATGAGTTTCATTATAGTATTAATTGCCAGTTTTTGATCCGCAACTCTTGATATTAATTCATTATTTTCAATATCATCCTGACTTGGGTTATCTTCAATTAAGTTAGTTGCTATATAAAGGCCTTCAACCCAACCACCTATAAGTATAATTGTTGATACAGCCTGGCGATCATTCTCCTGGAAAAATGAACTGGAGTTTAAAATAGTTTCTGAAATAATGTCAAGAATTACATCGCGGTTGTTCACGTTAGCTTCGAGTCTTTCAATAGTGTTTTGATCTATGGCATTAAGAATTCCTAATCCTTCAGCCATTTTTTTAGAGGCGTTAATATAATCAATTGTGGTTTGGGTTTGGTCGTATAAACTGGCATAGCTAAGGTCTGTAGCATAAATGCCTAAATTTAATGCCATGTTTTTGGTGGAAACATACTCTGAGGTTTTATCCACAGGATTCAGGAGCTCCGGATTATAATCTTTTCCTGCTTGTTTCAAAATCATTGCTACTTCCAATGGGGAAGGCATGGAGTAAAACATTTCTTTAACAGACTTGATGTCTTTAACAAGTTGTGTGTCAATGGTATCAACAGTAACAACTTCTTCCGTATCCTCAGTTTTGTCTCTCTTTTTATCATCTTTTTGGCATGCTGGCAGAATGAGAATAGATGCAACCAGTAAGGTTAAGAGAGTTTGAGTAAAACGTATGTTCATAACTGGTTTTTTAAAATTTAACTTGTAGGATTTTTATTTATATGCAATAAAAATACAATTTTTCTTTTAACTAACCCAAGACGAATTTTAAAATTTCTTCCGGCTTCAGTGCAATGTCCATACTTTATTCGTCTCATCCTACCATATAAATGGTTGTCTTCTGTATAATTCTTTATAACTTAATTATTCCTAACGCATTGTTTGCAGAAAGGTTACATCAAATACAGTTCATTGACTAAATTATTACAGAGATTTTGAAAATGACATTATGTTTTTTTAAATTTACAGTAAATCAATTTATTATAAAATTAGAAAAACCATGCAAAAAATAACCTGATGAATCGAATATTTTCCTGTACTTTATTGTTTTTCTTTATAGTATTTATACAATGCTCCATCCACGCACAAGGCAGATTATATGTAACCGGAGTTGTCGCTGACGAGAATGGTAAACTTCCTGATGCTGATATAATTGTTGAAACAGATACTATATACAAATTCAAATCAGATGATAATGGCCGTTTTTCATTATATCTTGATTTTAACAGTTACTATTTTATGAGTTTTAGAAAGAGCGGATATGGGACGAAAAAAATTAGTATCAATACCCGCTTGCCTGAAGAAGAAAATAAAATGAAGCATCATCTTATTACAATGAATTTAGAATTGATAAAACAAGCGAATGAAAATCCATCTGATGTTCTGGGAGAAGTCAGGTATAATCGTGTAACGAAAGAGTTCACTTATGAATCAAAATATGATAAGAATTCTTTTCTGAATATCCGGGTAGCTGGGGTTGACTATTATGATAATCTTATTGAAGATTCTAAGGAAGGCGAGAAAGAGGAAGTGTTGGTTGCTGATGCCAATATTATAACAAAAAAGAAAAATGATATCATTCAAAGAAAGAAGAGAACATACAAGCGTATTGAGGAGAAAAGAAATGAATTAGTGGACGGTGAAACAACAGGCCATGATTTCGAAGATTTGGAAATTGCCGAAAGGGGAAACCAGGAATTAGTAACCGATACTGTAATCAATCAATATAGCCACCACAGAATGGATGTGGTCGAGATTATTATAAGCAGCGATGAGTTTGTCAGGGTATATCACCGCGTTAAACATTACTGGGGAGCAGTATTTTATTTTAGAAATTACCGATCCATAACTCAAACTTTGTTCAAACTGGAAACTAATTTTGA
>JBKGZD010000036.1:0-19436 GCA_046545795.1 Bacteroidales bacterium
AAGGCAGGAACCTGGGATACTAAGCTACTACAGAGAAGGCTGATAAAAAATGTCAACAATCCTTAAAACACAAAAAAAGCAATCCTCCAGACAGGGATTGCTTTTTTTATTCTTTTAATCCTGAAAAAATCTGTTTTTTTTACATTTAAGATACCCGTCCAGTCTAAAAAGCCATATAGAACCTGAATCCCCTAAAGAAGACTTTCCGATAATTTGAAGCACCAGAATCACTCAAGATTATCCAAAAACGAGGTTACCAAATTAATGGTAAATCAATTAAGAACTAAAAAATCGTTTAATTGGCCAAATGCGAATTCCATAAAATCATTAATCTCTCCTTCACACGTCGCATATTCCGACTGCTTACTTCGGCTGCCACTGCAGCAACTTTTTTCTCCCTGCCCGCAGCCCTTTTATTCCCTTAAGGGAAACAACCCACACCCTTAAAATACCTACCTGCCACTGTAAGCTTCAACTGCTGCAATGCTGCCACTGCATACTATTGATTGCCTACTGTTGGCTCATGAGGATAACAATGATAATTATAAAATTTACTTCTACTTCTGAATTTGCCTTTCCTGTAAATCCAGTTATTCAGAAGAAGAGCAAGGACAGCTATTGCTGCCCAGGATAATGACTCAAGCTGAATAACAAATTTTTACATATACCTGTAGTTACCGTTTTTTATTAACATATTTTTCCTATTCTCCGGCAAATATTCAACAGAGAAAAAGGTAAGTTATAAATATACAAGAATATTCCGGTAACATTTAGCGCTAAACCATGGCATTTTCTATCTCGGGTCGTGGTAACATTCCAGCTTGCTTCGCTATGTCATGCACATTTTTTTCTCCTCCAATTGCCATAAAATGGACTCCACTCACCCCTTCTATTTCTCTTAACTGCTGTATTTGCTCCAGTGCAATATTAATTCCTTCCTGTTTTTGGTCTTCAGCTTGTTCCATCCTTTTAATAATATCTTCAGTAAAAGAAATTCCGGAAACATTATCTTTCATATATTTTGCCATACGAGCGGATTTCAGAGGTGTAACTCCCGCAAGAATGTAGACTTTTTCGTGAAGTCCTTTATCCCTGACTTCCTTCATCCAGATTTTAAACCGTTCCATATCATAAATAACCTGTGTTTGAATAAAATCAGCTCCGGCATTTATCTTTTTTCCCAGCCTTATAACTCTAAAGTCCATTGGGTCAGCAAAGGGATTTGCTGCTGCTCCTATAAATATTTCCGGTGGTGCCAGTTCGGCTTTTTTTGAATTCTTTATCTCATCCCCACATTCAAATTTTCCTTCATCCCGCATTGTTTTCAACATTGAAATAAGCTGAATGGAATCAATATCATGTACATTTTTTGCAGTGTTGTGATTCCCAAAAGATTGATGGTCTCCTGAGAGACACAATATATTTTTAATCCCAAGAGCAGCTGCGCCGATTACATCACTTTGAACTGCCAGCCTGTTCCTGTCCCTTGTAGTAATCTGCATAACCGGTTCCAGTCCGGTCTGTAAAGCTATCAGACTTGCGGAAAAAGACGACATCCTTACTATGGCAGTTTGATTATCCGTAATATTAGCCGCATCTACAGAGTCTTTTAACAAACCGGCCTTTTTTTCAACATTGCCTTTGTCCACTGACTTAGGTGGTCCCAGCTCTCCGGTAAATGCAAAATTTCCTGACTTCAAAACACGTTCAAGTCTGCTGCCTGATTTTAATTGTTTAACACTTTCCATAAATCAATTAGATAATATTTTTATTGTTTATTTTATCATTTAAGAGATACAATGATTGAGTAAATATTTATCTCCTCGTTTTAATGATGTCATAGTTTTAGTCAAACATGACATCCTCTCTTGCAACCCTGCGAGGTCCACCATCACGGTTTGTCGACCAGTCTTTTGGAGGTTGATTTTCTATAAGATTATCCAGCTTATTAAGCGCTTTCAGGCGGTCATAAATAAGCTGCCATCCACATTCAATATTTTCCGGGTCTACTTCACACATACCATTGGAGGACCCTCCGCAAGGCCCATTCAATAAACTTTTGGAACATCTTGCAACAGGACATATACCTTCAAATTTATCCAGTACACATTCACCGCATCCGGCGCATCTTTCAGCCCATATGCCCTGTTGTATATTTGCACCAAAAAATTTAGTATTTAAACCCGGCCGGACAACCGCCTCCGGAAATACCTCCACCAGGTACTGTACACCTACTCCGCATCCAAGAGATAAAACAACATCTGCTTCTCTTATCTTCTTTGCAGTATTTTCATCAAAAAATTCTTTATCGCATTGTCGGGTAATTGTATGCTCCTGAATATTCAGCTGCATATTTTCATTCTTTGCCGCCAGTTTTAACTGCTTAGCAAGAATGCCCACCTCTTTTTCGCCTCCTGCCATACAAACAGTTACGCAGGTACCACAACCCAAAACTAAAATATTCTCAAAATTCTTAACTGAATTTAATATTTCTTCAAACGACTTTTGTTCAGCAACAATCATTTTATTTCCTCCGTATTTGTTTGTTTTTGTTCTTCCTCAAGAACCTTTTTAATTTTTTCTGTATATTCTCTTGAAGTTTGTGCAAACAGGGGTCCTTCTGAAGCCGCAATATGGAACATTTCCAGTTTCTCAGGATTAATCCCTGCTTCACTGAGTTTCTTTTTTGCAAATTCCACCCGTTTCTTAGCTCTTACATTTCCTTCCAGAAAATGGCAGCTTCCGACTTCACATCCCGCAACCATAACACCATCAGCGCCATCAAGAAATGCCTGCAAAAGCATATTGATATCTACTTTTCCTGTACAAGGCAACCTGACAATATGGATATTGGTTGGATACTGCTGTCTCATAGTTCCAGCCAGGTCTGCCGCTGTAAAAGCACAGTAGTGGCAACAAAATGCAATAATTTTCGGGTCTTTCTCTTTAGTCATTCAAAATATCTTTGATTAGTTTATATTGTATTTATTCATTATTCATTCAACTCATTAGTTCACATGAAACTTTCAAAAAAAAGACTCATTGAGTTATTTGAAACTACCGGGATTTTTACATGTTCGTTTTATTTAAGATTTGACAATGTCACTTTCTTCCACTATAGGTTCATGTAAAATATTCTCAAACAAAGCATTTTCCTGTAACTCAGTGAATGTGAGTAATTGAATTGCCTTTGCAGGACATGCTGCTGCACAGTTTCCACATCCCTGGCATTTAGCTGCGTCAATTTCCGCCTTTCCGTTCTGATTAACAAATGGAGCGTCAAACACGCATTCCCGCAGACATGTAAGGCATGATGCACATTTATCTTCTTCTATAACCGATACCACTCCTCCAACTTCAAGTGCATCTTTGCTAAGGATAGTACCCGCTCTTCCTGCAGCAGCTATAGCCTGGGTTATATTCTCCTCTGTATTCTTAGGTGAATGTGCCAATCCACATAAAAACACTCCTTCGTTGGCAAAATCAACAGGTCGCAACTTCGTGTGTGCTTCCATAAAATTCCCATGTTCATCTAACGGAAGCTTCATCAATTCAGATAAATGTTTGTTATCTTCCTTATTTGCCACGATACCTGCACTTAAGACCAACAAATCTGCATTTAAAGCAATATAATCATCTATTACAGTATCTTTCACCGTAACTTGTATCTTATTCTTTTCTTCTGTAATTTCCGGGTATTCCTCGTCCGGGAAGTGGATAAATTTTACGTCCAGCTCTCGCGCCTTCCTGTAAAAAATTTCCCTGTATGTATAAGTCCGTAAGTCACGGTAAAGAATATAAACCGTAGCTTTAGGATCTTTCTCCTTTATTGCAATAGCATTTTTAATTGCTTCGCTGCAACAAACCCTTGAACAATAACCATTTTCATTGTTTCGGCTGCCCACACACTGAACCATTACCACCGTTTTAAAATGTTTTCTTTTTCTTAGCTCAGTTTCAAGTTCACGTTGCGTTATGGCATTCTTATTCTTCTCATAGAGGAATTCATGGGGTTTATACTCTTCCGCTCCTGTAGCCACAATTACCACACCATGATCTATTTTACCATCTTGAGAACCTGATAGCTCACTGGTGAAATTACCCACGGAGCCATTTATATTTGTTACAGTAGTATTTGTAAGAACTTCAACCAATTCATTATTCTGCACTTCTTCTATTTTTTCATACAGGTAGTCCTGCCAGCTGTCTCCATCGAGGTTGTCGTACAAATAATGTAAATTACCGCCCAATCTGTCTTCTTTTTCCACCAGGAACACTTTAAAACCCTGGTTGCCTAAAGATAATGCAGCGGAAATACCTGCTATACCTCCTCCAATTACCAATGCAGATCTATTAACAGAAATTTTCTTCAGACTCAAGGGTTCGAGGTATTTTGCTTTACCAATACTACCCCTGATAAGACTTTTCGCTTTTTCGGTAGCACGTTCCGGGTCATTTTGATGTACCCAGGCACACTGCTCCCTGATATCCGTCATTTCAAACATATACTTATTCAATCCGGCTTCACGAAGTGTTTCCTGGAACAGACCCTCATGCGTCCTTGGAGTACAAGAAGCAACAACTACCCTGTTCAGGTTCTTTTCCCGGATAATTTCTTTCATTTTCTTTTGTGTATCCTGTGAACAAGTGTAAAGTGTATGTTCAGCATGGACTATACCGGGGATTTTTCTGATATACTCAGTAACATTTTCAACATCCACCACAGAAGCTATATTAATACCACAATGGCAGACGAAAACTCCAATGCGTGGTTCCATTCCTTCAATTTTCATTTCTTCAGGATAGACTTTTTTCTGAATCTCTGTATTCCTCACTTCCTTCAACATTTCCCCAGTCATTGCTGCAGCAGCGCTACCCTGCATAACCGTTTCCGGGATATCTTTCGGACCGCTTCCTGCACCACAGAAAAATACACCTTCCCTGTTTGAGTGTAGAGGAGACAAAGTTTTCTCTTCAAAAAATCCAAACTGGTTTCTGTTAACATCCAATCTATTGCCCAAATCCTCAATCGATGGATTAGCAACCAATCCAACAGAAAGTACAACCAGGTCGAATTCCTCTTCTATATATTTTCTGTCTTCAATAAAAGTTAAAAGAAGATTATGTGAAACAGGATCTTCTTTAACTGATGAAATTTGGCTTCGCACAAAACGGACTCCTGATTCATACCTGGCTTGCTCATAAAAACTTTCAAAACCCTTACCAAAAGCTCGAATATCCGTGTAGAAAATTGCAGGTTCGATGCCCGGTTCATGCTCCTTCGCAACCATTGCTTCTTTGATGGCATACATGCAGCATACAGATGAACAATAATCATTACCGAGTGTTACATCCCTGCTTCCCACGCATTGTATCCATGCGATTTTCTTTGGCGTTTTACCATCATAAGGCCTTTTCAGGTGACCCTCATAAGGACCTGAAGCGCTCAAAATCCGCTCAAATTGTATACTGGTAACTACATTGGGATAGATTCCAAAACCATATTCAGGTTTTTTGGTAGCATCAAAAGGTGAAAAACCACCTGTAGCAATAACAGCACCTATATTAATTTCTTTTTTTTCATCTTTCTGAGTGTGATCTATAGCATCAGCTTTACAAGTTCTGACACACTCCATACATTCAGCGCAACTACCGCATTGCAGGCAACGCTTTGCTTCTCGTATTGCTTCTTCTTCTGTAAATGATTGTTCTACCTCACCAAATGATCTGTTACGCTTTTCAGGACTATTCATACGGCTACTGGTCCGTTGAACCTTATTTGTATCAGCCGAATCCGGAATACCTGCATGATTATCCATTTTGATAACCGGTTCCCTGTCAATCTTCAGGTCTTTTCCTTCCAGGTATCTCTCTATAGATTCAGCAGCTCTGTGTCCCTGTGCAACAGCCTCAACCAACGAAGAGGGTCCAAGTACCACATCCCCTCCGGAAAACACACCTTTCCTGGAAGTTTCAAGTGTAAGCGGGTCAGTTGAAATAAGGCCATTGTTTATATCAACAATCTCTTCAACACTCTCCAGGTCACATTCTTGTCCTGTTGCAAGAATTACGGTGTCAGCATCTATGATTTCACTTTGGTTTGGATTAACTTCGAGGGAAGTTTTTCCTTCCTTCCCATGAACTGTCATGCAACGGTGAACTTCAAGACCTGATACTTTACTATCCTGTTCTATAATACCAGCAGGGCTCCAGGATGTTTTGATTTTCACTCCTTCTTCTATAGCCTCTTCAATCTCCCAGCTGTGCGCCGGCATTTCCTTTTTAGTCCTTCGATATACTATAGTAACGTCACTTCCCATTCTTAATGCTGTACGTGCTACATCCATAGCTACGTTTCCGCCTCCTATAACCAATACTTTAGAACCAACAGGAGGCTTTTTCCCTTTGCTCATCTCATTTAAAAACGGAATACCATATAAAACTCCCTTAGCCTGACTTCCATTCAGGGGGATTTTTTTTGCTTTTTGTGCTCCAATAGCCATAAAAACAGACTCATACCCCTGCTCCTTCAACGTTTCCAGAGTGAAATCTTTTCCAAAAACCTTTCCTGTTTTAACCTGTATCCCACTTTTGAGCAGAAGTTCAATCTCATAATCCAGATAATCTTTTGGAAGCCTGTAATCAGGAATTCCTGTTCTCATCATCCCTCCAAGTTTCTCTGAGGCCTCAAAAATTGTAACCTGAAAACCTTTTTGAGATAAATCGTAAGCGCAAGTCATTCCCGCGGGGCCACCCCCTATAACAGCCACCTTTTCTTCTCTCTCAGGTATTTCATCAACATCACCTTTTACACGGTCAATGGGTTCACCCCGGGCAATTAAATCTTTCTCATAATCAGCTACAAAACGCTTCAGATTTCTTACAGAAACTGCCTCATCGATCTCTTTCCGGTTACATTCCGCCTCACAAGGATGGTGACATATTCGTCCACAAATACCAGCAAAAGGCATTTTTTCTCTAATCAAATCCAGGGCTTCAATATACTTTTTCTTGGCAATCAAAGCCACGTATCCCTGAACATTAACACCAGCAGGGCAAGTATTACGACATGGTGGCGGGAATTGTGATTTATCTATTGTATAAACATTAGGGATAGCCTGGGGATAGAGCCGATAAATTCCTTTTCTATCCGACAATTCTCCATTAAAAATGTCTGCCCTGTTAACCGGACACTCCAGCTCGCACTCACCACAGCCATTACATTTATCTTCATCAACATATCTCGCTTTTTTGTTAATGACAGCGGTAAAATTTCCTGCTTCACCCTTCATCTCTTCCAGATCAGCATATGAAATAATTTCAATATTCAAATGCCTTCCGGTTTCTACCAACTTTGGTGAAATCATGCACATGGCACAATCATTGGTTGGAAAAGTTTTATCCAACCTTGCCATATTTCCACCAATAGAAGGTTCTTTTTCCAGTAAATACACTTTCAGCCCAAGCTCTGCACTATCCAGGGCAGCCTGCATCCCGGCAATTCCACCTCCAATTACTAATACTGATCCTTTTTGATTTTCCATATCTTTCCTTCAGTATAATTTTATGATCTTTTCTTAAATATTGTTTGCCTAGAGCTTATAATCATCCCTCTTCAAAATATAAAGAAAGGCGCATTCCTATCCCTTCACCTTTGTGGTGTATATTTTATTCATAGTCTCAAAGCACTTCCATTATTCTGGCTTAAAAGCTATACCATAAAATTACGCCTTGTTCAATTTCAGGGGCACAAAATTCATCTCCAGACCCAATTCTTCTGGTTGACAACCAAAAGCAAGCCCCATTAGTTGAGTAATAAATGGAGACGGCATTGGATCATCTATGTTAAATTCCTCCCGTATTTTACCTTGCTGAGTATCCAGGTTCGTTTGACACATAGGACATGCCACTGTTATACAATCTGCTTTTCGTAAACTGGCGTCATTAAGAATTTTTCCCACCAACTTATTGGAAATATTGCCCATAGTAAGAAATAAGCTTGCTCCGCAACATTCTGTTTTATATGACCAATCAATAACCTCTGCTCCAATAGCTTTTACAATATTATCCATCGACATTGGATACTCCATTACATCAAACACCTGTGGTTTAGGTACCCGGGTATTCAAACACCCATAGTAACAAGCAATAAGGGAATCATTCAATGGTTCTCTGACTTTCGCTTTAATTTTCTCCAAACCCACAATGTTCTCAAAAAAGTCAAGGACATTTCGAACCTTCACTTTTCCTTTATATTTCAAACCACTCTCCTTATTCAGCCTTTTTAGTAATTTTTTATCAGCAAAAAGTTCATATTCCGTACTGGCAAGACGGTGATAGCAGGCAGCACAGGGGACGACAAGTTCATCAATCCCCTGTTCTTCTGCCAATGCCAGATTACGAAGATTTAGCAATTGATTTAGTTGGTGGTCAACTGATTTGACTGAGGTAGCTCCACAGCAATTCCAGTTTTGCATTATGGAATAGTCAACCTCCAGAATATTCAGCACCTTCTCAAGACTTTTCAGATAATGACTGGAGCTTGTCTCCAAGCTACAGCCGGGATATATAGCAATTTTTTTATTCTCCATATTAGCTTTCCTCTATTAGCAATAATTTCAACCTCAAAGAATCTCCAATGATTTTTCCTGTTTCTTTTATTTTGTTTTCGATAAAATTTTTCTAATCCAATTTTTAAAACCTCTAACCGATTTGGGAGGTAAAAATTTCAATTTATTTTTCAGTAACATTTGAGGCGCCAGAAGAACGTTTTTAAAAGGCTTCCGGAGTCTTAAATTATATTCACCCATAATTCTAAGCTCGTGTGCCTTTCCCCTTCTCAAAACATCTTCAGCAAAGGTTTTGTGAAACTTATATACTTCAGGGCGTTTTGACTCAATACCTTTCTCAATAGCCATGTTTTTAAGATCATTCATAACACCGGTTATATCAATATCATTCGGACATTTCACAGCACATGCATAGCAACTTGCGCATATCCAGATGGTTTCCGAATGCAATACCCGTTCTTCTAATCCAAGACTTGCCAGGTGTATGACCTGGTGTGGAAATATATCAAGTTCACCACCAATCGGGCATCCGGCGGAACATTTAGCACACTGATAACACAGTGAAGTATTTCCATATTTTGTAGTTTCTTTTTTCAATACCGTCGGCTCCATATATTATTGTTTTTTATATTCTCAGTTAAATCAATCATCTTCTGCCAATCTTTAAAAGGCCAATATAGAACATTGATTATCCTCTATTTGGCAGATGAGGCGTTTTACTTTTCTCAAAACGGTTTCTTACCTCCTTAAAGTCTTCGGATAAAGAATCGTAAAGGTCAATAGCCGCCCTGGATTTATTCAGGGTATAAAAATGCATTCCCGGAGCGCCATTTTCTAATAAATCAGTAGCTTGTTCAATAGCAAGCTCAAGGCCAATTTTATATATTTCATCTGGCTTATCCTGATAGGGTTCCATTCTTTTCTGTATATTCTCCGGAATTTTAGCTCCTGATATCTGGGCAAACTTTTTTATGTTTTTATAATTTGTAATTGGAATAATACCAGGAATAATGCGGCATCTGATACCCTTTTTCTCAGCCTGGTTCACAAAATCCCAATAATATTGATTATCAAAAAACATTTGAGTGATAAGGAACTCCGCCCCTGCATCTACTTTCATTCTCAAGCTTATGAGATCTTCCTCCATTGACCTGGCTTCTACATGTTTTTCAGGGTAAGCTCCGGCACCAATGCAAAAATCATATTTATGCCTGACAAAACGTATCAGGTCGCTGGCATAATTAAACCCGTCGGGGTTTTTCGGAAATTCTTTTGCACCCTTCGGAGGGTCACCTCTGAGTAACATAACGTTTTCGATACCCATATCCTTGAGAATCCGCATGTCATAGGCAATTTTCTCCTTTGTTGCCCCCACACAAGTATAATGTGCCATACAAACGAATCCAAGGTCATTGTGAAATAAGTCTACCAGGTCAAAAGTGTTTTCCTGGGTAGATCCTCCAGCGCCATAGGTTACCGTAACAAATGAAGGGTCTAATTTTATCAGTTGCCCTGCATTAATTCCAAACTTCACAGCAGTATGGTAATCTTTTGGAGGAAAAAACTCAAAAGAAAACGTTCTCTTCTGCTTTTCAAAAATCTCTTTAATCTTCATGACTCAAAACATATTTTAATTTTTTCAATAATTTACTATTTATCATAATCCAGCACAGAATACAGCCATTGTTCAGCTTCATCCACATCCATTTTAGCTCTCCTGGCATAATCACGTATTTGGTCTTTCCCTATCTTACCAATACCGAAATATTTTGACGCATTATGAGCAATATAAAATCCAGACACAGAGCTGGCCGGCTTCATAGCAAAACTTTCTGTCAGTGTAATGCCCACTTTATTCTCAACATCCATCAATTCGAAAAGGTGTTTTTTAAGAGAATGATCCGGACATGCGGGGTATCCGGGTGCCGGTCTAATCCCCTGGTATTTTTCCTTAATTAATTCTTCTTTAGATAAATCTTCGTGAGGTTCATATCCCCAGTATTTTTTTCGCACCCACTCGTGCAGCACTTCTGCAAAAGCTTCCACAAGCCTGTCAGCTATAAGTCTAAACATGATGCTGTTATAGCTATCGCCTTTTTTCTTAAACCGCTGAACATGTTCATCAGTTCCCAAACCTGTTGTTACAGCAAAACCTCCAAAATAATCTTTAATACCGGAATCCACAGGAGCAATAAAATCACTAAGAGAAAGCGCATAACCATTTTGATCATGCAAACGCTGCTGTCGCAACATTGGTATCCGCTTAATAATCTTCTCTCTTTTATTGCTTTTGAAAACAATAATATCATCACCATCCGAATTTGCCGGGAATAATCCGATTATTCCTTTAGGACGAATTAATTTTTCTTCAATGATCTCCCCCAACATGTCCTGTGCTTCATTGAAAACCCGCTTTGCTTCACTTCCCACTTTTTCTTTTTCAAAAATTTTAGGGAATACTCCCTTAAGACCCCATCCATGGAAAAAGGGAGTCCAGTCAATATATTTTCGTAAAAGACTCAGATCAAAATCGTCAAAAGTTTTCGTACCCAACATTTTAGGTTTAACGGGTTGCTGTGACTTGTAATCATATTTATATCTCTTCCTCCGTGCATCTCTGAAAGTAACCGCTTTTCTGTCAGCTTTCCTTTTTCTGTATGTATCTCTTAATTTTTGTTGCTCATTCTTAACCTCAGTAATAAAACTTTCAGCTTCTGTACTCAGAAGTTTATTGGTTATCTCAATACTTTTAGAAGCATCAGGGATGTGCGCAACCAGGCCCGAGTAAACCGGCGCTAAGTTAAGAGCTGTGTGCAAACCTGAAGTTGTAGCGCCTCCCACTAAAACCGGGATTGAAATATTTTTTTTCTCCAGTTCCCTTATTAATCGCTCCATGTGATCCAGGGAAGGAGCAATAAGACCGCTTAGTCCGATAAAATCTGGTTTCTCTTTTTCAACAGTTTCAATAATTAATTCCCTGGGAACCATTACTCCAAGATCTACTACTTCAAAATTGTTTGATTGCAATATCAGGGATAGAATATTTTTTCCAATATCATGCACATCGCCTTCTACGGTGGCAAGTACAATCTTCCTCCGGCTAAATTGCTCTGAAACTTCCTGTTTTTCTTCCTCCAGATGAGGCATAATTACTTCAACAGCTTCATTCATTACCCTGGCGCTTTTTATCACCTGTGGCAAATAAGTCGTCCCTTTACCAAATGACTCTCCAATCGCATTTATTCCTTTCATTAAGGGTCCTTCAATAATATCCAGTGCACTATCTTTTTCTTTTAAAGCCTCTTTTACATCATTTTCCAGGTAACTGCTATTTCCATTTTCCACAGCGTAGGCAATTCGTTTGTCAACAGGTAATTTTCTCCACTTGGATACCGAAAGAGTCTTTTTACCTTTCCTGCTATACTGTGTAGCTACTTCAAGAAGTCTTTCAGCTGCATCTTTTCTCAGGTAAAAAATCAGATCCTCAATATATCTTTTCAACTTGTCGGGTATATCTGAATATTGAATTCCTTTCTCAGGATTAATAATGGCGAAATCCAGGCCAGCCTCAATGCAATGATGTAAAAACACAGAGTTAATAGCCTGCCTAAGATAATCATTCCCCCTGAAAGCAAAGGATACATTTGTAATTCCGGCATTTACCTTGCAAAAAGGAAGATTTTGTTTAATCCACTGAACAGCCCTGATAAAATCTTTTGCAAAATGATTATGTTCCTTAATTCCTGTACCAACAGAAAGCACGTTTGGATCAAAAATTAAATTTTCAGGAGGAAAACTAAGTTCTTCCGTCCATATTTTGTAAGCACGGGAACAAATCTCAATTTTACGTTCAAAAGTATCAGCCTGCCCCTTCTCATCAAATGCCATGACTATTACAGCAGCGCCTAATTTATGTATCTTTTCCGCCTGTTCTTTAAATTTCCCGGGGCCATCTTTCAGGCTTACAGAATTCACTATTGCCTTCCCCTGCAACAATTTAAGAGACGATTCCAATACTTCGAAATGAGAGGAGTCAAGCATGAAAGGAACACTTGCTACATCAGGTTCTGCAGAAAGTAGTTTCAGAAAATGAGGAAAAACAGATTGAGTATCAATCATACTCTCATCCATACTAATATTAAGCAGGTCAGCCCCAGCCTCTACTTGTTTTTTCGCTATTTGAACAGCCTTGTCATATTGTTCTTCCCTTATGTATTTCAGGAAAGTTTCTGAGCCGGTGACTGTTGTCCGTTCACCAACTTTTATCAATCTTGTAGCCTCCTTTATACCTAAGGATTGTAAACCGCTTAAACGCGTAGTCCGGCTTCGGGGTAAAATTACCCGTGGATTATACTTCACGGATATTCTGCTTATCGCTTTCACATGCTCGGGTGTAGTACCGCAGCATCCACCAATAATATTGACAAGCCCGTTGCCAAGGAATTGTTCGAGTTCCCTGGCCATTTCAATAGCGCTTTGCTCATATTCCCCTTTTTCATTTGGCAACCCGGCATTGGGGTGAGCGCTGACATTGACAGTTGATTTAACAGCCAATCTTTCCAGGTAAGGTAACATTTTATCCGAACCAAAAGAACAATTCAGTCCAATAGAAAATAAACCAAAAGGCTCCAGCGAATTAAAAAATGCCTCGACAGTCTGGCCGGATAAAATTCGTCCGCTATCATCAATGGTTCCTGAAACCATAACAGGTACTGTCCTATCCAAATCTTTCCTGATAAGATTTATTGCATATAGAGCAGCCTTTGCATTTAAGGTATCAAAAACCGTTTCTACAAGAAGAAGATCAACACCTCCATCCAGTAGTCCCTGAGCTTGTTCCTTATATGCCTCCACCAATTCATGAAAGGTGATTTCTCGCGAGGCTGGTTGGTTGATATCAGGGGA
Organism: Bacteroidales bacterium; assembly: GCA_046545795.1. Taxonomy (GTDB): domain Bacteria; phylum Bacteroidota; class Bacteroidia; order Bacteroidales; family UBA12077; genus JAGXLC01. Next base: position 13,476 of record JBKGZD010000036.1, read on the forward strand.
TATAGAAGCTGATTTTTTGGTAGGTCCCATTGTACCGGCAACAAAAACGGAACGGGAGGAGTCTGAAAATTCTTGTGCTGCTTTTTTGGCTATTTGCGCAGCAGAGTGGTTTATTTGATATACATATTGTTCAAGATGGTATTCCTGTAATCCAAATTTATTTGCATTGAAACTATTTGTTGTGATAATATCTGCTCCTGACTTAAGGTACTCATCGTGAATTTGCTGAACAATGGCGGGCTGTGTAAGACAGAGCAGGTCTTTTATTCCTGTCAGGTCAACCGAATAATCCTGGAACATATTCCCCTTAAATTCAGCATCAGTTAAATTTTTCTGCTGAAGAAGAGTTCCCATTGCTCCATCCAGGACTAAAACTTTCTCATTAACAAGACCTTTAATATCCATTTCCTTCTCCTCTCCAAATTACACACACACTTAAATCTGCAGAATTAATAATTCCTATAAGAAATATTTCATACAATAACAGGATTGAACTGCTGATTATATTATCTACAGTGTGGTTAGTAAATTTTTGTATCTAAGAATTTTGATTGCATCCTTTTAGTGAATTTTCCCAAAAGCCCATAAAATCACCGTTTTATTAACAAGATTTTGAGTGCTATAAATCATTTCTGTGCAAACATAAACATAATAGACTAAAATATCAAAAATATGTAATAGATATTAAGTAATTAGAATTCTATACTTTATATCAATAAGAAAATCAAACAAAAAACAAATTAAGATTTTTTTTCTTCTGTACAAAATAATTTATCAAAATGTATTTAAAAAAATGCCAATTTTGTTTCTAAACCCAAAGAATTCATGAATTATTTCTCTCTCTTATAGCTACTAAGATTCACTATTTTTTTTACTTATGTTCATCAAAGGAGGCTAAAAAGAACCAAAACAAGATTTTCATCAACTTCACCCTTTAGGTTTTCTCCCGCCCAAAACCCGCTAAAGCTGGCTATGCTTGAGGTGGGTGGATAAACCGTCACACCATGCTGAAGCATGGCGCTTATCTCATGGTTTGAATCCACATCTGATGATATTTGCATGAGAATAGCACCCGGAGCCCTTGCGGTGCAGGCTCTGAATTCAATTCATAATTATAAAAATTATAAATAAGGCAGGTAAATATTGTTCACTTCTTTTTTTTACGTTAATTTTGAGAATAGTAGGGAAAAATAATTATTATTTTCATATGGAACATGCAATTGTGAAAGACCCACTAATCCCCATAAGATTTGCTCCATCAGACAGGAGTGAGATGACAGATCAAATACTTTTTGGAGAATTTTTTCAGATATTCGATGAACAAGGTGATTGGTGCTTTATAAAAAACAAGCTTAATAATTATACAGGCTGGATCAATAAAAAGCATCGTTATACTTCAGTCTCAGATGATGAATACAGAAACAGGGAAAATTTAACAAAAATAACCTCAAAGCCCTTGACAATAATAGAAGATGAAAATTGCTCAAATACTTTAACCATCCCGGGAGGAAGTATGTTGCCAAACTACAGGGAAGAAAACAAAAGTTTTCACCTGGGTGATGAAAAGTATATTATCCACACTTTTACCTCAGGTGAAAAAGAGGACAGTAAAGAACAAAAAATTCTCTCGTGTGCAAAACAATACCTGAATGCTCCATATTTGTGGGGAGGCAAAACACTTTTAGGAATGGATTGCTCAGGCTTTGTACAAGTCATTTTCAGAATGGCCGGAATTAATATTCCCCGGGATAGTTCGGAGCAGGTAAAATATGGAGAAGGTGTTGGATTTATTGACCAGGCAAAGCCTGGTGATGTAGCATTTTTTGATAATGAGGAAGGCAACATAATACACACCGGAATATTACTAAACAAACAGGAAATTATACATGCATCCGGAAGAGTCCGGATAGATTTAATTGATCACCAGGGAATTTATAACAAAGAAACCCATCAATATTCGCACAAACTGAGAATTATCAAGCAATTTGTAACGCGATAATGTATGAGCTACACATACGAGTATCCCCGTCCAGCAGTAACCGTAGATTGTCTTATTTTCCGGAAAGAAGATGATTCAACTTTTATACTTTTAATTCAGAGAGGGCAGCCGCCATTTAAAGGAGAATGGGCGTTACCCGGAGGTTTCGTTGATATAGATGAATCCCTGGAGAAAGCAGCTCAAAGGGAACTGAAAGAAGAAACTAACCTTGAGGACATTCCGTTAAAGCAATTTAAAGCTTATGGAAAAGTAGACAGGGACCCAAGGGGAAGGACAATATCAATTGTTTATTACGGTTTTACAGATGATTACACTCAAATGCAAAGTGGCTCAGATGCTGCAAATGCCAAGTGGTGGCCAATAGATAATCTTCCTAAACTGGCATTCGATCACAAAGAGATTATTGAGAAGGCGATTGATTTCATCATTAACCAGGGTCATCCCTATACGTAAAAATGTTTTCTATATTCACAAACACAAACCAAATAAAACCTGATTTACAGTGTTTAATTGTTTTATTGTTGAATTAAATAGTTAGCTAAGCTACCTTTGAATAATCAGGAATGAATTAAACCATCCGGTTGATTTTTAAATCAAAATGTATAATATTGTTAAACTCAAAAAATATTTTTGATCTATGAAAAAAATTGTATGGATACTGCCACTTTTAATCATAATAACTGGGATGACTGGAATTAAGGCAGAAGAGAGCGACCAGTTTATCCGGTACCCAGCCTTAAATAAGGACGGAAGTAAAATCGCATTCAGCTACCAGGGGGACATTTGGGTAAAATCTTTGGATGATAATTCTTCTGCAAACAGGATCACTCTGCATGAGGCATACGAATATGCTCCAGTCTGGAGCCCGGATGATGAAAACATTGCATTTGCCAGCAATCGTTACGGACATAATGATGTTTTTGTAATGGATGCCAGCGGTGGTCAACCTCAAAGACTAACCTATCATTCCACAAGTGATTTAGCAACAGACTGGAAGTCTGATAATGAACTATTATTTACTACAGAACGTGCTTTTGTTCAGGTAGAGAGGGAGAAAGAAATTTACCAGGTTTCAATGAAAGGTGAAACTCCACAGAGAGTTATGGACGCAGTGGGATATTCGCCTGTACTTTCGCCTGATAAACGCTTTATTGCTTTCGTTAGAGGCTCGTGTAAAACCGAAAGGGAAAATTACACAGGACCAGCAAACAGGGATATCTGGATTTATGATAAAGAAAAAGATAAGTATCACCAAATAACAGATTATGAAGGGAATGATTTCCAGCCTAAATGGGCCGGTTCAAATACTATTTATTTCATAAGTGCACGTTCAGGAAAATATAATATACATAAAGTAGATTTGGATGATGATGGAAAGAAAGCTGGGGATGTTGAAGAAATCACAGATTATTCTGATGATGGAATAAGACATTTTGATATAAACGAAGATGAAAGTGTACTCACTTACGAAAAAGGCATTAACATTTATGTGAAAAAAGAAGGACAAGAAGCAAAGCCACTCACTCTGAATCTCACAAAAGATGATCGCTTTGTGCCTGTTCAATACAAAACTTATAGCAAAGATATTAGTGAATACGAATTATCACCAAGTGGTAAATACACTGCTTTTGTTATACGGGGTGAACTTTTTCTGAGAAACAACAAAAGCGAAAGCAAAAAAACAGTCCGGTTGACTGACCATCCTTATCGCGACCATGACATCGACTGGGTTAATGATTCTTCATTGGTATTTATATCTGACAGAGAAGGACAAAAAGACATCTATCTGCTCAAGGCAAAAGATAAAAAAACAGGTAATCTGTATAAAAGCCTGAGATTTAAAAAAACAAGACTGACAACTACCGAGGAGGGGGAAAAATCTCCGAATGTTAGTCCTGATGGTAAACAAATGACTTTCATAAGAGGTGATAACAAATTTATTGTTGCAGACATTAATTCTGAAACAGAAACCATAAACAATGAAAAAATACTCCAGGAAGGATGGGCAATGCCATCTGGTGTTAGCTGGAGCCCTGACAGTAAGTGGCTAGCCTATTCAATGGAGGATTTAAACTTCAATTCAGAAATATACATACATCCTGCTGATGACAGTAAAGAACCAGTTAATGTAAGTATGCACCCGAAAAGAGATTTTGACCCATATTGGAGTCCTGATGGACGAAAGCTGGGATTTATTTCGCAACGTAACAATGGTGACTCCGATCTCTGGTTTGCCTGGCTAAAAAAAGAAGACTGGGAAAAAACACAACAGGAATGGAACGAGCTTGAAGAGGAAGAAGATGACAAAGAGAAAAAAGATGAAGAGGTTACTGTAGAAATCGACCTGGAAAATATTCACGAAAGATTAGCCCAAGTAACAAGCCTGCCAGGTAATGAATCCAACATTGCAATTTCAAAAGATGGCAAAACATTTTACTTTGTAACCAACAGTGGAGGGAGAAGAAACTATGAAGCTGACCAGGATTTATACAGCGTAAAATGGGACGGGCAAAAAATGCAGAGGCTAACTGAAAATGACCAGAAACCACGGTCAGTTAAACTGGATCATAAAAACAATAGAATTTACATGATCAAAAAAGGAAGGTCATTAGCCAGTATTGATACAGAAAAGAATGGAAAACTGAAACCTATATCAATCCAGGCAGAAATGAAAATACGCTATAAAGAAGAACTTGAACAAATTTTTGAAGAAGCCTGGACAATTCTGGAAAATGGCTTCTACGACCCTGACTTTCACGGCAATGACTGGACTGAACTAAAAGAAAAATATAAGCCCTACGCACTTTCAGCTTCAACAAAAAGTGATTTCAGGGACATGTTTAACATTATGCTGGGACAAATAAACGCCAGCCATATGGGACTTCACAGCAGTGGGATGGAAGACACAGAAAACGAACGCACAGGTTATCTTGGAGTTGAAGTAGAGCCTCATCCGAAGGGTGCGCTGGTTACTCATGTAATTCCAAATTCTCCAGCAGACAGAACAGACAGCAAAATAAACGAAGGAGACATAATAACGAACATTGATGGCGAAACTATCAAAGAAAACAGCAATCTTTATTCACACCTCATAAATAAGAGAAACAAAGAGGTTTATATGGAAATAATGAATGAAGAAGGGAATTTGCGTGAAATAACTATCCGCCCAACTAGTAGCCTTCGAAAGAATAAGTATGAAGAATGGGTTAAGGAGAGGGAAAAACTTACAGAAAAATATAGTGATGGAAAACTTGGCTATATTCATATACAAGGAATGAACTGGCCAAGTTTTGAACGGTTTGAAAGAGAACTTACAGCAAGCGGTTCTGGTAAAGAGGGAATTGTAATAGATGTAAGATTCAATGGAGGCGGCTGGACAACAGACTATCTCATGACAGTTTTAAATGTTAAGCAGCATTCATATACCATTCCAAGAGGAGCTACAGACGATTTGCAAAATAATCATGAAAAATTTACTGAATATTATCCGTTTTCTGAAAGATTACCCCTAACAGCATGGACAAAGCCAAGCATTGCTCTTAGCAACCAAAACAGCTACTCAAATGCTGAAATATTTTCTCATGCTTATAAAACACTTGGTGTGGGGACATTAGTTGGAACACCAACTTTTGGTGCAGTAATTTCCACAGGCGGAAGAAGTCTGATTGATGACTCTTATATCCGGTTACCCTACAGAGCATGGTATGTAAAAGAGACAAGAGAAAATATGGAACATGGGCCTGCTGTTCCGGATATTCTAATTGATAATGAACCGGACAGTAAAGCTGAAGGTCGCGATGAACAATTAAAACGTGCCGTTGATGAATTGCTGAAGCAAATCAACGAATAACAAAAGCAGTAAATAAGGATTTAAAAGCCTGAATTTAAAAGTTCAGGCTTTTTTAATATCCCCTATTTTATGTAAATTCGAGTTGAACAATAGAATATTTCTAATGTAATAA
>JBKGZD010000037.1:0-18859 GCA_046545795.1 Bacteroidales bacterium
AAAAATCAAAACGTTGACAGCATAAGAGATTCAGCATATAAAGATATTAAACCGAAGAACAAGAAGGAAACAAGTTTTAATATCCGGGCTGTACTCGACACAATAAAGCCAGAAAAAAGAGCTGAAATAATAAGCAGAACAATTAATTATGCAAGAAGGAACAATCAAAAAATTTCAAAATCTAAAAGAATGTTTGAAAATAAAAGAAAAGAAATCTACAAACATCAAATTAACTTTCATAAAAAATTTACACTTTCCTTTGCCTGTATTATATTTTTCTTCATAGGAGCTCCTCTTGGATCAATAATAAGAAAAGGCGGATTAGGTACACCCTTGGTAATTTCCATTTTGTTGTTTATAATCTACTACATCATTTCGATGACCGGAGAAAATTTTGCAGAAAAAGGAGTAATTCCAGCTTATATAGGCATGTGGATTTCATCATTTATTTTCCTCCCTCTTGGAATATTCCTAACATATAAAGCAACCAATGATTCAGTAATTTTAAATACTGATACGTATCTGAATGCAATTAAGAAGTTCTTCTTTATAAAAAATAATGAGGAAAACAAAACCGAACAACATAAAGAATAATAACTAACATTTTTTTATGAGTTAAATGGTTGTCAAAAATGTTTATAGATATAATATATTCCAATAAAATTTGTAAACATAAATTAGGGTATTATTGTCACTTATTGTACTTTTGCAAACAAATTTTCTGGAATAAATTTTATTTAATTTAAATTGACTTAAATACAATGTCCAAGCAGCAGAGTGAATTCAAAGAATACTTAAACACGATAGAAGAAGCCATCGAAGACATAAGGGATGGAAAAATAATAATCGTTGTAGATGATGAAGACAGGGAGAATGAAGGGGATTTTGTGGTTGCAGGGGAAAAAATAACGCCTGAAAAAGTAAATTTCATGGCAAAATATGGAAGAGGCCTTATCTGCTCGCCTATCCCCGAAGATCGAGCCGATGAGTTGGAACTCGAATTAATGGTAGGTAAAAATACATCCCTTCATGAAACACCTTTTACGGTTTCTGTGGATTTAATCGGACAAGGATGTACAACAGGAATTTCAGCATCTGACCGGGCCAAAACAATCAAGGCGCTGGTTGATCCCAACACCACCCCTGAAGATTTAGGACGGCCGGGACATATTTTCCCCCTTAAAGCAAAAAGCAAAGGCGTTTTAAGAAGACCAGGACACACAGAGGCTGTGGTTGACCTCACCAAACTAGCAGGCCTGAAGCCTGGTGGAGCATTGGTCGAAATAATGAATGATGACGGGACTATGGCCAGGTTGCCAGAATTGATTGAAATTTCCAGGGAGTTCAATTTGAAAATTATTACAATTAAAGACCTGATTGCATACAAACTTAAGCAAGAAAGCTTGATTGAGAGAGGTGTAAGGGTAAAACTACCAACAGAATACGGAGATTTCGAACTGATTCCATTCAAACAAAAATCAAATGGTATAGAACATATTGCCTTGGTTAAAGGAACATGGACTAAAGATGATCCTGTATTGGTGAGGGTTCATTCTTCATGCATTACAGGTGATATATTTGGCTCCAAACGTTGTGATTGTGGCCCTCAACTGCATAAATCCATGGAGATAATTGAAAAAGAAGAAAAAGGTGTGGTTGTATATATGAACCAAGAAGGCAGAGGAATAGGACTTTTCAATAAAATTAAAGCATATAAGTTACAGGAGGAAGGACGTGACACAGTAGAAGCAAACCTAGACCTGGGTTTTGAAGAGGATGAAAGGGATTTTGGCGTGGGAGCAAACATCCTACGAGAACTTGGCCTGGGTAAAATAAGACTCCTTACAAATAACCCTGTTAAAAGAAAAGGCCTGGAAGGATATGGTTTAGAAGTAGTAGAAAATATTCCACTTGAGATAACACCAAATAAGTATAACAAATTTTACCTCGAAACTAAAAAACTCAAAATGGGTCACACCCTTGAACTTGTGAATCCTCAAAAAATTGAAAAAGAAAACAAGGAAGAAGTAAAAGAAAACAAATAAATTAGAAATAGAAGCGAAAAATTAGACTTACTTTCTTATAAGTCAATATCAATAACGAATTTGAAAATTAAATTTACTTCGTAATATTATGAATCTCCCTGTGGATCGTACGAACAGGCTTTCCTGTCACCTGAGACAATTCATTCAAATTGGTGTTTGGTGTAATTTCTATACACTCATATTTATTATTTAAAGTCTCAATAATATAATCTTCCGAAACATTAAGAATAAAAGAAATCTCCTCTACAGATAAATGCCCCATATCATCTCCGGATAAACCCATATCAGCAGAAGCAATTATTTCATAAGCTTCCAGAGGTGATATATTATTTGCTTGCCCAATCTCCAGGAAAGTTGCTTTTGAAGTCAAATCTTCAACTCCAGCCTTATTGAGCTCACAAATAAGACTATCAACCGGAACAGCATTATATTCTGCAAACTCATTGAGCGATGTTCTTGCAGAAATATATCCTTCAGGGAAACTATGTGACTGCTCCCATGAATCAGACAATGTATCTCCGGCTTCAAATATCAAATGAAAAGGACTGAGATGAAAGGCAGAACCAAAAAAGAAAATAACAGATATAAGCAAAGCATAGTAAAACTCTTTACCCGTATGTTGCCTGTTTTTGGTAAAATAATTCCATAGATTTTTCCCGTGAATTTTTATCATATGAAAGAAAACAAACACTAAAAACACATAAGAAAATATTGTATGGACAGATTCCCAGGTAGATTTATCAAGTAAAAGAAATGTCCAGTCCAACCATCTCGCGACACTACCCTCCGGTTTGAAATATAATACTATACCTGAAAAAGCCACTATAATAAATGTGAAGAACAAATTTAAACTTATAAATACCTGCCAGTTAAATTTTTTCATAAGTTTATTTTTTTTAAGGACTTATGGAACTTACCATGATAAGTTCCATAAACACAAAAGATTTTCAACAATGACTAATATATATCAAAAACGTTTAATTTGGTGGTGCTTTTACAAATTATTCAATAATTTTGCTCCCTCATTAATTAAAGAGAATTGCAATGCGTAAAGAAGATTTTCCTATAATATTTATGGGTACACCGGATTTTGCTCTAGAAAGCCTTAAAGCCCTTATTGATAACAATTATAAAATTGATGCCGTGGTAACCAATCCGGATAAACCCGCAGGAAGAGGTAGAAAAATTCAAGAATCACCTGTAAAAAAATATGCCAAAAAGCAAGGCCTGTATATACTTCAACCCGAAAACCTTAAAGATGAAAGTTTTATAAAGGAGCTAAAGTTAATAAAACCAGCCTTACAAATTGTAGTGGCTTTTAAAATTTTACCCCCGGAAGTTTTCAAGATACCAACTTACGGAACATTCAACTTACATGCTTCCCTACTTCCTGATTATAGGGGTGCAGCACCGATTAATCATGTTATTATCAATGGAGAAGAAAAAACCGGGGTAACAACATTCTTTTTAGATGAAAAGGTGGACACAGGGAAAATCATAGCACAAAAAGCCGTTTTTGTAAAACAAGATGATACCGCCGGTAGCTTGCATGATAAGTTAATGAAAACAGGCAGCGAGCTTGTCGTGGAAAGTACTGATAAGATCTTAAAAAATGATTACCAACAGATAGACCAGCAAGAATTAACCAGAGAAAACCAAAAGCTTCATAAAGCGCCAAAAATATTTAAAGAAGATTGTCGTATCAACTGGAATAAACCAGTTACTCAAGTTTACAATTTTATAAGAGGCCTGAGCCCTTTCCCCTCAGCATGGACTCAGATGGTTAATGATAAGGAATATACACTGAAAATTTATTCTGCAATTCCGGAAATAGCCTCCCACAGTTTATCCCCTGGTGCAATAAAAAGTGATGGCAAAACTTATCTTCAAATTGCTTGCAGAAATGGTTTTATTAAAATTGAAGAGATACAATTGGCCGGTAAAAAAAGAATGACAACAGAAGAATTCCTTCGTGGTTTTCAGTCTATCAATGATTATAGGTTTAAATAGTATAAAATAAAGATAAAGGAATTTATTCTTCTTTTCCAGGTTTATTTTTTCTTAAATAAATCTTTTCTCCAGGTTCAGGTTCCTCTCCCATTTCCATATTATTTTTCTGATAGAGTTTTTCTAGTTTTATACCATACATTTGCGAAATAGAATGCATAGTATCATCTTCTTTAACAGTATGTACTTCATACCCTCTTTCTGCTTTATTCCGCTTTGGTTGCAAATAAAGTATTTCTCCAGGGTTTAATTTATAATCATCATCAAGTTCATTGTATTTTTTTAATTCCCATGAGAGCAAGTTCAGTTCTTTATTTAAACTGCGAAAAGTATCGCCTGGTTTCACAATAATGTAATCTATCCGGTTTTTGTTATATACTTTATGACCCGGAGAGGAGATTTTAAAGCTGTCAACATCTCCTAAGTTATTTTCTTCCTTATATGCTGAAGTATGATCTGTTGTATGGTTATCAAACCTATAAAGCTCATAACGCTCAATTAGTTCTATAAGTTTTTGTGCATACACAGGACTGGTTGCGTAACCCGCTTGCTTAAGTCCATGAGCCCATGATTCGTAATCAGTTTCTTTGTAATTAAAAAGAAACTGGTATCTTTGAGAATTCACTATAAACTCTGAATGATCTTTGTAAGATTCATAAGGATTATCATATAGTCTAAAACACTCATTTCTTGCATCATCATCATGATAGATTGTTCTTCCTTCCCAAGTGTCATGGCATTTGATCCCAAAGTGGTTATTCGCCTTTCTCGCTAAACGGCTATTCCCGTAACCGGACTCCAGCATTCCCTGAGCGAGAGTTATACTGGCAGGAATCCCTGTCCGCCTCATTTCTCTAACTGCCAGGTCTTTATATTCTTCAATATAATCTACTCCAGACAATGATTTAGGCTGTTTCGTAACCGATCGTTTTGTAGAGCATGAACTCACAATAAGGATCAATCCTGTGAACCAAAAGAATAATAGTCGTTTTCGTATAATATTTTTATTCATTGCCATTAGAGTTTTCCCAAACATATTCTTACTTCAAATATAAAATTTTATCTTTGGTGGACAAACATTATCTTTTCAGAAAGGGCAACAAATGAAACAAACATGCAAAATAATCATTTTTTATTTTTTAGTAATTTATGAGTATGTATTAAACAAAAGTCCCATATGACCTTTGATAAATTAACAATAAACATTTAAAAACTATGAAAATTAAGTCCGTTTTTCAAGAATATAACTCTTTAGATGATCTTACACCAGAAGAAGTTCAATTGATAGAAAACGCAATTTCAAGTAGTCAAAAAGCCTATGCCCCATACTCAAATTTTAAAGTAGGTGCTGCTCTACGCCTGACAAACAATGAAATTATACAAGGTAATAACCAGGAAAACGCTGCCTATCCATCAGGACTTTGTGCAGAGAGAATAGCAGTTTTTTATGCAAATGCACAATACCCTGATACTGCAATTTTATCATTAGCTATTACAGCCAGGAAAAACAATAAAATTGTTAAGCAACCGATAACCCCTTGCGGATCATGTTTACAAGTATTGCTGGAGACAGAAAAACGATTTGGGCAAAAGATAGAAATAATATTATACGGAGAAGATAAAATACTCAAAGCATCAAAAGTGGAACAATTTTTACCAATGAATTTTGACAGAGAAAGTTTGGAAGAATAATAAAATTAATATTTTGCCAGGATTTTTTTAAACTCTGCATTGGGGTAAACTCCATCCTCATCTTCTGAGTATTCCGGTTTTAACCTGTTTACAAAATACATATCCATTTCTTCATCAATATTTTTCACTTTAATTTTCCCCCTGTATGTGCAATCAAAATAATCAGCGATATATGAATAGGTAATTCCTGAAACATTGACTTTCCCGATAGCACTTGTTTCTTCCATTCGGCTTGCTGTATTCACTGCTTTTCCCCAGATATCATAAGCAAACTTCTTACTTCCAATCACACCAGCCATTACTTCCCCCGTATGTATTCCCAATCGTAATCTCCAGGGTTCCTTACCTTCTTTCTCTTTCTCCACACCCATATCCTGGATAACCTTCTGAAATTCAAGCCCGGCAAGAGTTATATCAATAGGATTACTCCTGTTTTTTAGAGGCAAGCCTCCAGCACACATATAAGCATCTCCAATTGTTTTTATTTTTTCAACAAAATGCTTATCAATAATTTCATCAAATTTATGCACGTAATGATTTAATTCCTGAATTAACTCATTTGTTGAATACTCGCTGGTCAAAGCTGTAAAATTTTCAAAGTCAGCGAATAAAATACTAACCATTTTATATTTTTTTGTTCTTGCCTGCCCCCTTTTCTTGAGCTGCTCAGCAACTTCAAATGGTAAGATATTCAGCAATAATTCATCGGATTTCTTTTTTTCTTCTCTTAAGGCTGTTATATCAGATTCTATGCCAATAACCTTAATCAGCGAACGCTGCTCATTATATACAGGGTTTAAAGTGGTCTGTATCCATTTCTTTTCATTTGTACTGGTCGTGATTTCATGCTCAAAAGAGACCGCTGCATTGTTTTCTTTTCGCTGAAACTGATTTATAGCTTTTCTTAATTTTTTACTTCCTTCCGAAAAAACCTCATGCTCATTTTTTTTGAGATATTGATGAATATCCATGCCGTAAATATCCTGAAAAGCATTATTCACCCATTCAATCTCCCCGTCAGGATAGAAGATTATTACAGCATTACCAATATTTCGTGCAACCAATGATAGATTACTTAAATGCTCATTGGTCTCCAAAAGCTTATTAACGTAATGATTCCGGTTAAAAATAGCTTGCAGCCGGAGCACCAACTCTTCCGGCGTAAAAGGTTTGAAAACAAAATCAGAGATTCCCAAATCAAAATAATAGCCAATCTTATCAGGATCAAATGGTTCTGTGGCCAGAATGACCGGAATATCTAAGGTATTCTTATCCTGTTTTAACGATTTAAAAGCATCGGAACCATTTTCTTCAAACACTGAAGCATCCACTATGATGCCTTTAGGATTGAATTCCCTGGACCTTTCGTAAACCACATTGCTCTCAACCTCAACTATTTCAACAGACTGTCCGTTGATTTTAGTCAAATTTGATATGTGCTCTTTGATGTAATGAGTGTCATCAACAATAATAATCTTGCTGCTCATGCGAGGTAAAAGTAAACAGTTTTTCTATATAAAAACATTTTTAAGTTGAATAATTCCCAATCTTTAAAAGGCTAATATAACATAAACAAATAAATTCTCAAAAAAACCCCTTCAATCTTCATTTTCTCCATTATCCTCTTCGAGTAAATCAGGTCTTAATCTGCGTGTTCTTTCTAAAGCTTTTTCTTCCTTCCATTTCTCTATTTCTGCAAAATTACCACTCAGTAAAACATCAGGAACTTTCCATCCTTTATATTCTGAAGGCCGGGTATATACAGGTGGTGCCAATAAATTGTCCTGAAATGAATCTGTTAAAGCACTAGTTTCATCACCAATAACGCCCGGAAGAAGTCGCACAACACTATCCACAATTACAGCAGCTGCAATCTCACCCCCAGTCAATACATAATCTCCAATAGAGATTTCACGGGTGATTAAATGCTCCCTAACCCTCTGGTCAACCCCTTTATAATGACCACAAAGAATAATAATATTCTTGGCAGTAGCCAGCCGGTTGGCTTCTTTCTGAGTATATAATTCACCCTCAGGAGCAGTAAATATAATCTCATCATAAGAGCGTTCTTTTTTTAAAGTATTAATAGCTCTTTCAATAGGTTCGATTTTCATAACCATACCCGCATCTCCCCCAAAGGCATAATCATCTACCCGTTTGTGTTTATCTAAAGAAAAATCCCGTAAATTATGAATATGAATATTCACTAGACCCTTCTCTTTTCCACGCTTAATAATAGATTGATTTAAAGGACCATCAAAAAGCTCCGGGATAACTGTTATTATATCTATTCGCATTTTTTTTACAAAAATATGAATAAGATTTAAATTGTCATTACAAATCAACAATTATGCCATATTGACAGTGTCTGTTTAAAAAAACATGCCACTTCGTCTTATTTTTAACTCATGATTCTTATGGCATAAGAATTGACCTAAGACTAATAAAATTATAATTTAAAATTAAACCAAATAAAAATTAATAGCTATGACACTACTAAGCACTTACAGAAAACCAACAATGGAAAGAAGAACTGAAAGTAATTTTTCAGAGCTTTTAAATCGTTTTTTCGATGATGAAAAAAGGGATGATTGCCAATATTTTGCTCTTCCACCAGCAAACATAAAAGAAACTGATGATAATTACATCATTGAAATGGCTGTACCAGGATTTGACAAAAAGGATTTTAACATTGAACTCAATGAAAGTATCCTGAAAATTTCTGTCAACAAAAAGCCGGAAGAACAAAATTATTTACGGAAAGAATTCCAGTTCAATGATTTTAGCAGGGAGTTCAAGCTTTCAGATAAAGTAGAACAGGATAAAATCAAAGGACAATATGAAAATGGAATGTTAGAAATAACAATTCCAAAAAAAGAATCTGCCAAAAAAGTTAATCGTTCAATAAAAGTTGAATAAAGTCAGCAGATGCAATTTTTAAAACAATCATTTGGGTTTTTAGCTCTACCTAAGGGTTTATGCTGAAAACCCATTTTTCTTCTATCTTATAAGAAAAAGTAATAAATTGCTGTATTGATTACTTTTCTATATGCTCATTGAGAATCTGTTTTATCTTATCGCTATTCCAGTTAACAGCACCATCCTTGTTAAAAATCAGTTTTCCTTCTGCGATAAACATTGTTGTTGGCAGAACCTCGTAGTCCAGAGGTTGTTGAGGAGCAGACACTAAGCGATATACAGGCAACTCATAATCATGGTCTTTAATAAATTTACCAGTTTTCGAAAAAGATTCCTGGGAGATAAACAAAAAGTTTATATCCCCTTTATACTCCTTATACAATTTTTCTAGTGCAGGCATCTCTGCACGGCATGGAGGACACCATGTAGCCCAGTAATTAATAAAAACCGGCTTCCCGCTAAAATCTGCGAAAGTATATTGTTCCCCTTTCTCATCAATAAATTCAAGATTATTGTCATTGCTAACTTCAATTCTATCTGATGAAGTATTAACAGAAGTAATATACATCCTGAGTTTGGATGCATAGGTCATTACCTCTTTTCTTGTTGCTGGAATAATAATCAAAATTATAAGAACGACGAATATTATATCCAGTATTTTGCTTACAATCGATTGTTTTTTAAATTTTTCTACCTGTTTATCAAAAAAATTCTTCATTTTTTTATGACTCCTGTCTTTTCAATGTTTATAGTATATCACTTATTGCTGTATAGATGCAAAACTCATCCAAATACAGACTTCTTTGTTTTATTCTTCTTATTTTTTCCTTATAGTGACCGTTCGGGTAAAGAATACAGATTAAAATTCCCTGTTAAAAACAAAATCCTTCATTTCCTTCCTGGTACGCGGTTTGTTTTCCCTCTCTTGTAAATCCTTTGGAAACTGCCCAGGTTCACCTTTGTATCCTATGGCCATCATAGCTACTGGTTCTTGGGTTTTGGGTATGTTTAAGGTTTCTTTAGCCTTCTTTTTAGAATAACCGCCCATTTGATGTACATAGACATCCAAAGAAGCAGCCTGTAAGAGTAAATTACCCATTGCCATTCCGACATCATGAAAAGCATAGGGATTTTCTTTCCTCGTAGTAGGTGAAATTTTATTCGCAATGCTCAAGGCCAAAACAGGTGCATTCTGCGCCCATTTTTTATTAGCTTCCATTAAGGTTTCAAACAATGACTCATATACCGGATCTTTCCCCTTTCTACCATAAATAAAATTCCATGGTTGATCATTATAGCTTGAAGGCGCCCATCTTGCAGCTTCAAACAATTTAAATAACACCTCGTCATTAATGTCTTTTTCAGAAAAGATAACCGGGCTATAACGTTTCTCAATTATTTTAAAAATTAATTTATCTTCTTCGCTTTTATGACTCATAATTAACTGGATTTTAGTAGTTCAACATAAACTTATCATCGCATTTTTTAAAAAAAAGAATTACACATATAAATATGAATTCCCGTAAGAATATTTTCATGTTATAAAATACATATTTCTACTACAAAAATATTCATATAAGGTTTGATTATCAAAAAAGTTTTCATTAGCATTGTGGCACTAAATTCAATAATTATTAACCACTTAAATACAAGGGCTATGGCAAAAATGACCACAAAAGACTACATTAAAAGAGAGGAGCAGTTTGGAGCTCATAATTATCATCCACTACCAGTTGTGCTGGATAAAGGCGAAGGTGTTTTTGTATGGGATGTAGAAGGAAAAAAGTACTATGACTTTCTGGCAGCGTATTCCGCTGTTAACCAAGGACATTCACACCCAAGAATTGTAAATGCACTAAGTAAGCAAGCTCAAAAACTTGCTTTAACTTCAAGGGCTTTTCACAATAGTGTTCTGGGTGAATATGAAGAATATGTAACCAAGTACTTTGGATATGATAAGGTGCTTCCTATGAATACAGGAGCAGAAGCAGATGAAACCGCCATTAAACTTTGTAGAAAGTGGGCATATAAAAAGAAAGGGATTCCTGAGAACGAAGCGAAAATAATAGTATGTGAAAACAATTTCCATGGAAGAACTATTACAATTGTCTCAATGTCAACCGATCCGGATGCCAGAAAAGACTATGGTCCTTATACTCCCGGATTTATAACAATACCATTCAATGATACTCAAGCTCTTGAAAAAGAACTACAGGACCCGAATGTAGCCGGTTTTCTTGTTGAACCAATCCAGGGAGAAGCTGGGGTTAATGTCCCTGATGAAGGTTACCTCAAAAAAGCATATGAATTATGCAAAAAGCACAACGTGCTGCTTATGGCTGATGAGGTACAAACAGGAATAGCACGTACAGGTAAAATACTTGCCTGCGACCATGAAGGGGTAAAACCTGATGTGTTGATTCTTGGTAAAGCCATTTCTGGCGGACTATACCCAGTTTCAGCTGTACTGGCAGATGACGAAATAATGCTGGCAATTCAGCCTGGTGAACATGGCTCTACCTATGGAGGAAACCCTATTGCTGCTAAAGTAGCTATTGAAGCACTTGAAGTAGTAAAAGAAGAAAACCTTGCAGAAAATGCAGAAAAATTAGGAAAAATTTTCAGAGAAGAATTCAGAAGCATTAAATCAGAAATGATACAGGAAGTAAGAGGAAAAGGATTACTCAATGCAGTGGTGATTAAAAATAAAGAAGGAAAAACTGCATGGGATGTATGTGTATCAATGAAAGAAAACGGGGTACTTGCTAAACCAACACACGGAAACATTATAAGATTTGCTCCACCGCTTGTAATTACTGAAGAACAATTGCGTGATGCGATGGACAAGATCAAAGAAACATTTAAACAATACGAATAAATAAACATTTAGATTAAACTGTAATTAAAAAAAGCTGTCTATTTTCTTTAGACAGCTTTTTTTTTATTAAATTCCAATAACTATGAACAAATTTAAATTTATATTTTTTACAATTATGACAACAGCATTGCTATTTAGCGCATGTAAAAATGATAATAAAAAAGACCTGGATGTAAGCTATATTAATGAAAATGTAGACCCCGGGGATAATTTCTACAAATTTGCAAACGAAGGCTGGGAAGAAGCCCATCCCCTCCCCTCAGATGAAAGCAGATTTGGTTCTTTTGACTTACTAGATAAAGAAACTAAAAAGAAAGTAAGAACAATCCTGGAAGAATGTGCAAATGGGGAATTTGATAAAAATTCCAATGAACACAAAATTGGAACATTATACAGCCTTGGAATGAATACTGAAAAAATCAATAAACAAGGCATTGAACCAATCTTACCAGACATTAGAAAAATAAATAATTTAAAAAACATCGAAGATGTTCAAAAACAAATTACTCATTTTCACAAATACAGCATAGGTTCAACGTTTAGCTTTTATGCAAGCGCTGATGCTAAAGACAGCGAAATGATGATTGCCCAACTAAGCCAGGGTGGACTAGGAATGTCTGACAGAGATTATTACACCAAAGATGACGAACGCACAAAAGAAATTCGTAGTAACTACAGGGAATATATTGCTAAGATCTTTGAATTAGCGGATTATAACAAAGAAAAAGCCAAGAATGCTTCAGATAAAATTATGGAGATTGAAACACGGCTGGCAAAATCTTCGATGACAAGACTCGAGATGAGAAATCCTCATAACACATACCACAAATTTCAGTTAGATGAAATAAAACAAAAATTCCCAGATTTTGACTGGGAAAATTATTTCGATGAACTAAATATTGAAGCCCCAAAGGAAATCAACGTGAGACAACCTGATTTTTTTGCTGAAGCAAATACTATGCTTGAAGAAATACCTGTAGAGGATTGGAAAACATATTTAAAATGGAACTTACTCAATAGCAGTGCACCTTATTTAACAGATGATTTTGTACAGACACATTTTGACTTCTATGGAAAAGTCATGCAGGGGACAGAAGAAATGAGAGAAAGATGGAGAAGGGTCCTGGATGTAACAAACAGCTCACTTGGTGATGCTATAGGGCAGAAATTTGTTGAAAAACATTTTCCCCCTGAAGCCAAAGAGAAAATGGAAGTTTTAGTAGAAAACCTGCGCAAAGCTTTCGCTCAGAGAATTGAAACGTTAGAATGGATGGACGGAGAAACAAAAAAGAAAGCTCTTGCAAAACTAGAGGTTATGAACACAAAAATAGGGTATCCTGAAAAATGGAAAGATTATAGTGACTTAGAAATAGATGAATCATCATACATTGCTAATGTCAGAGCTTCCAAAAAATTCAACAAACAATATCAGTTGAATAAAATCGGTAAACCGGTAGACAAAGATGAATGGTTCTTTCCGCCTCAAACAGTAAACGCTTATTATGCTCCTTCCTTAAATGAAATTTGCTTTCCAGCAGGAATTTTACAACCTCCGTTTTTCTACCTGGATGGTGACGATGCAGTTAACTATGGAGCAATAGGAGCAGTAATCGGACATGAAATGACGCATGGTTTTGATGACCAGGGCAGACAATATGACAAAGAAGGAAATCTTAATGACTGGTGGACAAAGGAAGATTCAGAAAAATTTGAAAAAAGGACACAAATATTGGTAGAACAATATAACGAAAAAACAGTACTTGATACAGTAAAAGCTGATGGTGAATTAACTCTTGGAGAAAACATAGCAGACCTTGGCGGGTTAAGTATTGCTCACACGGCATTCAAAAATGCCACTTCAAATAAAGAACTTCCTGAAAAAATTAATGGCTACACACCCGAACAGAGATTTTTCCTTGCCTGGGCAAGAGTATGGGCTCAAAATATTAGAGAAAAAGAAATGCTCAGAAGAACTAAGGAAGATGTACATAGTTTAGGAATCCACAGGGTAAACGGGCCAGTCATAAACATGGAAAACTGGTACAACGCCTTTAGTGTTGACGAAGATAATGAATTATACCTCCCAGAAGATAAAAGAGCAAAAATTTGGTAAATATCCTAAAAATTAATAATTTAAGCATCCTTAACCCTTAAGGATGCTTTTTAAATACACAAAAAAAATTCAATTATGAAAAGAACAATACAAACATCAAAAGCACCAGAAGCTATTGGCCCATATAGCCAGGCTGTTGAAGTAAATGGCACTCTCTATATATCAGGACAGCTACCTATGGATCCTGAAACAATGGAAATGCCTGAAGGAATAGAAGACCAGGCTGACCTTGTAATGAAAAACATCGGGGCTATTTTACATGAAGCAGGCTACTCTTACGACCATGTAGTAAAATCAACAATCTTTCTGAAAGATATTAGTGATTTCCAGGTGGTAAATGTTATCTATGGAAAATATTACCAGTCTGAACCACCGGCACGATCAGCATATCAGGTAGCCAATCTGCCCAAAAATGCAAAGATCGAAATTGAAACTATTGCATGTAAATAAGTAATAACTAAATCGCCCTTTTAATTAAAAAAGAGCCGGTTATACTCCGACTCTTTTTTAATTTATATCATACAGGTTCATATTCTCCTTTACCCACACCACATACAGGACATTTCCAGTCGTCAGGAATATCCTCAAATGCAGTACCAGGTTTTATACCTCCTTTGGGATCCCCTTCAGCAGGGTCATAAACGTGTCCACACACTCGGCATTTGTACTTTTTCATATTATTTAATTTTAGGATGAGTAATAGTATTGGTTATTTTTCCCTTTCTATAAAATTACAAAAAAGCGCTTATTTGACAAAAAACTTACGGGCAGAATAAAATTTTACTGAAATATCTGCTTCACAAAATTAAAATTTATGTATTCTCATCACCTCCCCCAAAAAAAAACAAGATTCAACAAAAGTTCTTTCAATTTTGTTAAATAAAACAAACTATAAAATTAAACAATTATGAAATTATTTTGGATTCAGAACTTTTCTTTTATTGTATTATCAGCAATATTTTTAAGTTCTTATAATACAGTAGCTTCAGGTAACAATTCTGAAGGCGACAAAGATAAAATTACAGCAGCTGCTGCAAAGATGTCCGAAGGTCAATGGAAGTACCCTTTTCAATTGCCTGATCTTCCATATAAATATGATGCTCTCTCAGATGTAATAGATGGGCAAACTATGCGTATCCATCATAAAAAGCATCACCAGGGGTATACAAATGGAGCAAATAAAGCTCTTGAAGGCGAATCATACAATTCCAAAGAATTAGTTAAACTTTTTGGAGATATGGAAAAATATCCTACAAGTCTTCGAAATAGTGGTGGTGGGTTTTACAACCACACTCTTTTCTGGACTTTCCTAACACCAGAAAAAAAAGCAATGAACGAAGAACTAAAAGATGCCATTGAAGAAAATTTCAGCAGTGTGGATAATTTTAAACAGAAATTTGAAGAGTCTGCTAAAGGTATTTTCGGAAGTGGCTGGGCATGGTTAATAATTACAGCAGAGGGCGACCTTAAGATAACAACAACTGCAAACCAGGATAATCCACTCATGAGTCATCTCAAAACAAGAGGAATACCACTACTAAACCTGGATGTTTGGGAACACGCCTATTACCTGAAATACCAAAATGAAAGAGGCAAATATGTTTCAGGCATCTGGGAAATTATTAACTGGGAAAATGTATATGAAAGATACAAACAAGCAAAAAAACTAATAAAGAAGTAACAGATAAAATTAACAACCCTTCACGACAAGAGGCTAGAAAGTTCTTATGAGACTAAATCTGAAAAGATTGTTTTGTTTCTTTTTAGCCTCTTTATACTAATAAAGAGATTTCAGACCACCTTTTATCTGACCTTTAGAGACATTACTCAAACTTTAGCAAAACAACTCCCTTGTAATTTGGCTGGATAACTGTGTTTTTTCAATTTTTTAACATTTAAAACATTACAATAAGTTGCATACAAGCTACAATTTACTATTTTTGGTCAATGTTTTAAAATTCAGGATAACCATGAATGACCATATGATGGTGGAACCAGAATCTATAACTACAAAAACCAGCCAAGGAAAGTCAAAAAATGAAAGTCCTATAATTACATTCACACGAAAATTAAAAGAACATAATGCCTTCAGGAATGGCAAAAATAAAAAGATGATCTATCTGATATATTTTAAATTGATATTATCAGAGCCATTCAGATTACTGGAAAGGAAAAAATACAAGAAAAAACTGGATAACATTGAGACGGATAAAGCACCTGTATTTATCATTGGACACTGGAGGAGCGGAACTACCTATATGCATCTTTTACTAAGCCAGGATCCAAAATTTTCTTTCCAAAATAAATATCAAAATTTCTTTTCGGACAACTTTTTAACTACAGAGCCTTTTTTCAAGCCCGTTTTATCAAAATTTATAAATCTTTTTGATCCTGTTAAAAGATGGAAATCCAAGATATCCAAAACAATGGATCTGGATGCTCCATCTGAGTCAGACACGGCACTGATTGCCGAAAGCTCTGAATTTACTTATCACTGGGCACATATTTTCCCAAAGTCTTATAAGGAATATTTTAATAAATACCTGTTTCTTGAGAACATAGATGAAAAAGAACTGGAGGAATGGAAATATATAATACGTACATTCCTAAACAAAATTTACATAAAAAATCCCAACAGTAGATTATTGGTTAAAAATCCAGGAGACACGGCAAGAATAAAACACCTCCTGGATATTTACCCGGGTGCAAAATTTATTTTCCTTCACAGGGACCCTTATGAAGTGTTTTATTCTAATTTAAAACTCTGGTCACAAGTACAAAAAACAGTGGCTTTACAAAATATATCAGAAAAGGAAAAGAAAGAAATAGTATTGAATATATACCTGAAATTGCACCAAAGGTACCTGGAAGACAAGAAGTTACTAAACTCTAAACAAATAATAGAAATAAGCCACAAAGACCTTGTAGAAAATCCTCTGGATGTAATTAATAATATTTATGAAAAGTTGGAATTGAAGGGTTTTAGAAATGCACAACCATACTTCCGGGAGTATCTCAAAGATCATTCTTCATGGAAAAAAACAAATTACAATTATTTACCGGAGGATATACAGGATATCAATGAAATGTGGAATGATACTTTTCAGGAATGGGGGTATAAAAAGCTTAACCCTGATAAATTCAAAAAATAAAATCTCTCCAAACAGTTAAAAAGATTTATGTCCGATGATAAACAGGTATAATAAGAATAATTAACAAGACAAAAGCAAAGGCTAATATTGCACCTGCCCAAAAGACCCATTTTATCCCCATTAAGCCAAATAAAAGTCCGGCGAGCAAGGGTCCTAATGTTTGCCCCGCCCTTATTGCCATACTGTTAACCGACATGAATGCTCCCCGTGAATCAAACGGAGCAATAGCTGTTAATAAGTTAAAAATTGTCGGAATATTGATACCAAGTCCCGCTCCAATTAGCAACAATAAAAGAAGCACTACCCAAACATTATCAACTAATGGTATAAGAGCAAAACCTATTAAATATGTTATAAAGCCAATTAAAACAAGAGGTTTAACAGAAACAACTGCAGAGATACGACCCAATTGTGAGGCAACAGCTGCCGTAGATAAAGCGAGAAAAAACAACATAAAACCTATCTGTGTGGTAGATAATTCATAATGGTCTTTAAACAGTATAGGCATATATGTCATTATTACTCCAAACAATAATATAAATGCAGCAAAACTCAAGAAAAATAAAACAACCGCTTGCTTGTTCAAAATAGATTTCAGGGAATTCTTAATATATTGTGATAAATGAGCTTTTTCAGTTGGTTCAGGGTTTTGTAGTCCTAAATACACCCATAAAGCTACAAATATTGCCAAGGTCGGCAGCAAGAATGGATAATACCAGTTGATCGCAGCAAGCAAACCTCCGACAGCAGGAAAAATTGCAGAACCAACACTAATGGCGCCACTATTGTAACCCATAGCCTGTGCACGTTCAGAACCAGAAAATATATCCCCGATAAGTGTAACATTAATAATTCCAAGACAAGCGGCTCCTAAGCCCTGAAAAAAACGAAGCGCCAAAATGGTGTTGAATTCTCTGAAAAAGAAGCAAAGAGAACCTGTAATACCAAAAAGTATAAGGGCTAAAATCAATATCTTCTTCCTCCCATATCTGTCTATAATCATACCCAACACTGGTCCCAGAACAACACTCGGTAAAGTAAATACAGTAATCAGCAAACCAATTTTATCACGGGAAATATTAAATGCATCACTCATATCTGCTAAGGCAGGAACAATAGAAGTCACTCCTGCCACCGATAGCAATGTTACCGCCAAAATAATATAAAGATTATTCTTTTTCCTACGGTCCGTTTGTTTCATGCATTAATTGTCATTTATTTCGTGATTTGGTTCATTAAGGATTCTGATATGAGAAATTAAAACAAAAGCGACAGGCAACTCAGACCACCATCCATTTTCCTGAATTCAGACATTTCCAGTTCGATAATGTTGTATCCCAAATCAGAAATTTTCGTTTTCAATTTAATAAAACCTTTTGGAATGAGGAGATTATCATTAATTAGTAAGCAGTTTGCAGCATATTCCTCTTCCGGGCTAAGTTCTAAAATATTAAAAAAAGAAAAATAGTCAGAAAATTCCTTTGAAGCAATAATCGTATTTTCACCAAGGTAAGCAACACCGGTCTTAAGATGAAGTACATTTTTTACAGGAATCCGGGACGAAGTATAACCATATTTTTTAAGAATCTCCGACAATTGCCTCGCTCCTTCTTCATTGGTTCTTGCTGACATTCCGATATAAAAATGTTTGCCAACCCTTAAAATATCTCCGCCATCAACCTTTCCGGGAAGTGATATTTCTTCCAGTGGCTTATACCGGGCAAGAACATCTGCAATTTTCTTCTCCTCACCCAACCTGTCAGGGTCTCCGGGTTTTGTGATGATTGCAGCATCTTCGGTTATCACAGCAGTATCTTCTACAAAACATCCATCCGGATAGCTCTCATCAGCATCCAATACCTGCACATCTAATTCACATTTCTGTAATGCACTGCAATAGGCATTGTGTTGTTCTAATGCTTTATTTACGGATGGTTGTCCTAGGGTTGAAGAAGTAACTCCCTGGGGAAAATTATTCCCGGGTTTTCGTACAATTGCTTTAGTAAATTGTTGCATAAAATTGAATTATACGTCCAAATTTTCAACAACAAAT
>JBKGZD010000038.1:0-18572 GCA_046545795.1 Bacteroidales bacterium
TTAATTAAATGAAATTAACTTTAAAAATGTTCCACGTGAAACGTTAATGATAAAAGAAACATGATTACCACAAAAGGGAATGTTTGTTTAATCATGGTAGGTTTCTTATGACTTATGAAACATTAAAAATATACTTATGATTCTTTATCAATTTATAAAGCTTTTTTAAATAAAAAATATTTGTTGTGGGTCAATATAAACAATTAGCTGGTCAGACTTTAATTTATGGACTCGGTACCATAGTACCAAGGTTTTTAAATTATTTTGTTCTTACTCCTTTTTATACACGGATCTTTAAGGATGTTGAATATGGAATTGTTAATGAATTCTATGCCTATATTGTCTTTTTATTAATCTTACTTACTTACGGAACAGAAACAGGATACTTCCGGTTTGCTAAAGAAGAAAAGAATAGAGGAGAAGTATTCTCCACTATTATGACCTCTATTTTTACGACTACAGTCTTGTTCTTTTTAATTGTTTTTCTCTTTTATCAGGATATCGCCCGTTTTCTCGAATATGAACAGAATAGCTACTTAATTTTACTTTTTACTTCAGTGGTAGCTATAGATGCTTTTTCTGCGGTTCCATTTGCCAAATTGAGATTTCAAAATAAAGCCAAGAAATTTGGTTTGCTGAAGATATTTAATGTCATTGCCAATCTGTTTTTCAATGTCATTTTCTTTGTACTTATGCCATATCTTAAAACCAAATTCCCTGGCTCTCCATTATTATTGCTTTACAATGAAGGGATTGGCGTAGGATATGTTTTTATATCAAACCTTCTTGCCAGTGTTTTAACTCTTATTCTGCTCCTCCCTGAATTGAAGATTCGTCTTTCATTGATCCAGTTTTCTTTGCTTAAACAAATTTTGAAATATTCTTTGCCTCTTTTATTTGTTGGCCTTTCAGGAGCCGTTAATGAGGTCGCTGATAAATTTTTTCTTAAAATTCTTATTCCCGGAAGGGATGAATCTTTAAGTCAAATAGGAATTTATAGTGCAAATTATAAATTAGGAATGCTGATGACCATTTTCATCCAGATGTTCAGGTATGCTGCTGAACCATTCTATTTTAATAAAATGAAGGATAAGGATGCAAAGAAGGTATATGCAAATGTGATGAAATACTTCATTTTATTTGGTTTTTTTTTATTTCTTTTTGTTATTCTGTATTTAGATGTACTTAAACATTTTATTGGTTCTGATTACCATTCTGGTCTGAAAATTGTTCCTATAATACTCATTGCAAATTTATTTTTAGGTGTTGTGTATAATCTTTCTATTTGGTATAAACTTACAAATCTTACAAAATATGGAGCTATGATAGCCTTTATAGGTGCAGGAATAACTGTAGTTTTTAATATTCTCCTCATACCTCATTTAGGCTATGTTGGTTCTGCCTGGACTACACTTATTTGCTACATGACCATGGCTGTTATTTCTTATAGTTTAAGCAGAAAATACTATAAAATACCCTATAATATTAAATCTATCAGCCTCTATGCAGCTATAGTTATGGGTATATTCTTGTTGCAGAATTATATAGAATATCCCGGGTTAATCCTTAAAGTTATTATTAATTCTTTATTTTTGTTAGGTTTTATTATTGTGCTAATTTATAGAGAAAAGATTACTTATGAAGATGTCAGAAACTTTTTGAGGCGCGGATAAACATAATTTATAGATGACTTTTATTGAAAAACCAAAATTTGAATTTTATTACAATGAATTATTATAAAAAACATTAAATCCATCGATAATGAAAGTTAAAATTATTAACAAATCAACGAACCCATTACCCGCTTATGCTACAACGGGATCATCAGGTCTTGATTTGAGAGCAAACCTGGAACAATCCTTAACATTAGCCCCGCTTGAGAGAGCTTTAATACCTACCGGGTTATACATTGAAATACCTGAAGGTTTTGAAGCACAAGTCCGGCCAAGAAGTGGATTAACTTTGAAAAAAGGAATTACCGTTTTAAATACACCAGGTACAATAGATGCAGATTATAGAGGTGAAATAGGGGTTATTTTAATTAACCTGTCAAATGATAAAGTTGAGATTGCCAATGGAGAAAGAATTTGTCAGATGGTTATTTCTAAAATAGAACAAGTCACCTTGGAAGAAGTGGATAATATAAACGACACTAAACGTTCTGCCGGAGGATTTGGACATACAGGAACACATTAATAGTTTAACTGAGAAAATGACCAGACAAGAAATCTCATCATTTGCAAGACAAAACCAATGATGATTCTTTAAGTGAAAGGTCTGTTTAACAAAAAAAATAAAAAATATACATATGAAAGTTATAATACCAATGGCGGGAAAAGGAAAAAGAATGCGCCCGCATACTTTGACAACTCCTAAGCCTCTGATTAAGTTAGCCGGGAAAACAATTGTGAGTCATTTGTTGAATGAAATTAACAGTGTCCTCGATGAACCGATAGAAGAAATCAATTTTGTTATCGGTGATTTTGGTGAGCAAGTAGAAAATGAGCTTAAGGACCTTGCAAGAAGCTTAAATGCGAAACCTAAGATTTCTTACCAGGAACAAGCGCTGGGAACAGCTCACGCAGTTTATTGTGCAAAGAAATCTTTAAAAGGAAAAGTGATAATAGCTTTTTCTGATACCCTGTTTAAAGCTAGTTTTAAACTTAATACCGAGGATGATGGAATTATATGGACTAAACGAGTTGATAATCCCAGCTCCTTTGGTGTTGTGAAAAAAAATGAAAACAATCTAGTAAGTGGATTCTATGAAAAACCAAGTACGTTTGTTTCTGATGAGGCTATAATCGGAGTGTACTATTTTAAGAAAGGGGAAGACCTGGCCGGGGAAATTAAATATTTACTGGACAACCAGATTATGGGTAATTCAGAATACCAGTTGACCGATGCTCTTGAAAATCTGAGAAGAAAAGAAAACAGAATATCTACTTCTATAGTTAATAAATGGTTCGACTGTGGAAATAAGAAAGCTACTGTCGACACAAACCAGCAAATTCTGAAGTATCTTAAAGATAGTGACCTAATTTCTCCGAATTCCAAAAATGATAATTCTATAATTATTAATCCATGTTATATTGGGGAGAATGTTCATATTAAAAATTCAGTGATCGGTCCCTATGTATCTGTGGAAAGCAATACAATTATTGAAAATGCGTTAATTAATAACTCAATTATTCAATCAAATACAATTATTAAAAACTTGAATATTTCCGGATCAATGATTGGTAACCATGCCGAAATAATTGGCAATCCAATGGATTTAAGTGCCGGGGATTACACAAATTTAAAATATTAGAAAATGCGCAAAATTTTTTTCTTATTGATAATAGCTGCGATTTTAGGTAATGGCTGTGCTGTTTTTCAAAAATCTTCTGACAGTGAAGATGAAGAGGCAGCTATTGATACATCTGTTCATTTGACGGAAGATGATAAACTTGCCTATCAATATGCTTTTATTGAGGGAGTGAGAGAGAAGACAATTGGTAATTCATCAAAAGCTTTAGCATATTTTAACAAGTGCCTTGAAATTGACGAAGATGCAGCGGCCCCCAGGTATGAAATTTCGCAGATAAGTACCATGATGGATGAAAAAAAGGCGGCTATACGTTATGGAAAAGAGGCAGTAAAACTGGACCCTGAAAATAAATATTACAAAGAGCATTTGGCTCAATTATTTATTGAAGATGAAGATTACAAGAATGCCACGGAACAGTTTGAGGCTCTTATTAAAATAGATAATCGCAATGTCGATTATTTCTACACTTTAGCGCAGCTTTATAACCAACTGGGAAAAAAAGATAAAGCTGTTCATGCTCTGGACTCAGTAGAAACACGCGTAGGAGTTAATGAAGAGTTATCTTTAATGAAGAAGGCATTATATGAAGAGTTAGGAGAGAAAGAAAAAGCTGTTGATGAAGTTGAGAAGCTTATCAAACTGAATCCCCAGGAAAGCGAATATTATGGAATTCTGGCGGAGCTATATACCAGTTTTCAGGATTTTGAAAAGGCAGAGGAAATGTATAATGAGCTTTTTCAGCTTGATAGTACAAATAACATGGGCAAGCTTTCAAGGATCCAATATTATACTCAAAAAGGACAACAAGATAAAGCAATTGAATTATTTAAAGAAATGATTCCTAATGAAGACATTGAATATGGAAATAAACTCCTGATATTTATTAATTTTCTTGAAAATCAGCAAACCGTCAATACCTACAAAAATATACTTCAGGAGGCGCTGGATAAATTAGCCGAACAATATCCCGATAAATATGAGAATAATACATTGTATGCCGATTTTTATCTGAAAACAAATCAATTTGAAAAAGCTTCAGAAGCATTGGAGAAACTAATTAATATCTCAAATGAAAGATATATTTACAGAGATCAATTGGTTTCTATATATAGTTACCTTGGAGAAATTGAAAAAATGTATGAGGTCGGAAAAGAGGGATTAAAAAAATATGACAATAAACCACGTATGAATATGTTAACTGCAATGGCCGCCATACAACTTGAGAAAAGTGAAGAAGCTCTCGAGATTCTTGAAGATGGTCTTGCTTACCTGGATAAAGACAATGAAGAATTGACAATAGATTATTATACTCAACTTGCAGAGGCTTATCATAATACAGGTGATTTTGAAAAATCAGAATATTACTTTGATAAGGTTCTTGATATAGATTCTGAAAATATTTTGGTGCTGAATAATTACAGCTATTATTTGTCAATACGCGAAAAGAAACTTGACAAAGCATTAAAGATGAGTCGAAAGGCTATAGAACAGGAACCTGATAACCCTACTTATCTTGATACATATGCATGGGTTCTGTATAAAAAAGAAAAATATGAAAAGGCAGAAAAATACATTGAAAAAGCAATCCAACACGGAGGACATGACGACCCGGATATAGTTGAACATTATGGAGATATCCTTTTCAAAAACAGCCAGGAAGAAAGGGCTATTAAACAATGGCGTAAGGCACAAACACTGGGAAATGATTCTGATGAACTTGAACGTAAAATTGAAAATAAGGATTTAAGCAGTGAAGGGAAAAATTAACCACTATCTTTTTATTACTGTTCTCGGCTTTATTATTGTTTTTTCTGGTTGCAAAACGCAGAAAAATCTTTTTGAAGGAGCAGATAGGTATGAATCAAAAACACCGTGGGAAATAGGGAACCTCACTTATCAGAATAACAATAATTACGACGATTTACTCCTTAAAAATTTTAAAATAAAATACGATTCCCCTGAAAATAATCATACCTTATATGGTACTGCCAAAATTTTAAGAGATAGTTTAATGTTAGTCTCTCTTAGAGCTCCTATGGGTATGGAGATTTCAAGAGTGTTGTTAGATTCCGATAGCGTTAAGGTAATTAATCGATCTCAAAAAGAAGTTGTTTACTCAGATTATAATTACCTTGTTAATTTATTCGGATTTCATATTAACTTTACAATGCTTGAGGATATTCTGAGTGGCAATTTTCCGGATAATTATACTTATGCAGAAGATAGTAAAAAGGATGATACGGAATTACCTGAAGGTCTTTATACCGGGAAGTATTACAGAAAAGGACAGCCCAAATCACTTAAATTTGAAGCATGGGTATTTCCTGATCTTTTCAGAATGGAATATATAAGGTTTTTTGAAGAACGTAACATTAAAATCTTTGATGTTAAATATGCTGATTATGAATCAATAGGAGAAAACTATTATCCGGGGGAAATAACTATTACGCACGGAAACACAAAAGGAAAGGAAACTCAAGTACGATTAATTTTTGATAATTTTGAAGAAAATATTGATAAAGAAATTAATTTCGATACCCCATCCAGGTACGAGAAAATTAAGTTATAATAAATGAACAAGCAGAATCAATTCATAGCTGCCTTTATAATTTTACTGTTCATTCCTGCCTTTTTGTTCTCACAATCAAAAGAGGAACTAAGGAAACGTGTTTCTCAGAAAGAAAAGGACATACAAACCGCCAATCGTATTCTTGAAGAAACTAAGGAGACTCGAAGCTCCTCTGTTAATGAATTATATGTTATTCAGAAACGAATTGATCTTAGAAATGAGCTGATAGAAAGCTTGAATGGTCAAATTACTGATTTGGATATAAATATTGAAACTACATCCCGTAATATTGATGAATCCCAGAAAGATCTGGAACGATTGAAAGAAAATTATGAGAAAATTATTTATTATGCCTATAAAAATAGCAAAAGCATTGATCATATCATGTTTATCCTTTCCTCAGAAACTTTCAACCAGGCATATAAGCGATATAAATATTTGCATCAGTATTCAGAATTCAGACGCAACCAGGCAGAAGAAATTAAAAAAGAAACAAAACAGCTGAATGTCGAACTTCAGGAATTGAAGAACCTGAGGAATGAAAAAGAAAACATACTTGCCTCAAAAGTGAGGGAAAAACAATCACTGAAAAAGGAAAAAGCCTCCCTGGCGAATAAAATTTCTGATTTGAAAAATAAAGAATCAGAATTAAGACAAGAAATAGAAGAGAATAAGAAAACAGTTGCAAGCCTTGAGAAGGAAATTGAGAAGATTATTGAAGAAGAACGAAAAAGAACTGCTACATGGGAGAATTTATCTGCCGACCATAAAGAAATTACCAATGCATTCGAAGAAGGTAAAGGAAACCTTCCCTGGCCCATTTCGGACGGTATAGTTTCCCGAAAATTTGGTGAAAACAATCATCCTGTTTTAGAGGGAGTCAAACTCGATAATAATGGAATTGATATAACTACCACAAGAAATTCTGATGTGAAAAGTATTTTTCCCGGAGAAGTTCGAAAAATTGTATCAATACCGGGAGCTAATCTTACTGTAATTGTCAGACATGGAAGCTATCTGACTGTTTATTCAAATTTAGAAGACGTAGGAGTGAATGTTGGTGATAATTTGGACCAGGGTGATATTATAGGTAAAGTTTATAATGATAAAGAGAAGAATGAAAATGTTTTACACCTTGAAATATACAAAGAAAACGATAAGCTCAACCCAGAAGCATGGCTCAGGTAATGTTAATACAACCTATCATATAAGAAGAAACCGTTTTACAAATTTTAATTGCATATGTTTATTTTGGTTGAGAATTTTATTCGTAATTAATTCCTTTTAGGCTAAAAAACTTACAGATAATTTAAGAATTTTGTAACAAAAATATATCTTTACAGTATAATAACCATTTAGCGATGTTATAAGACTATTTTTATGGAAAAAAGTATCGACATCGATTCAAGAATCGATAACATTAATCTTATCGAAAAATTTGTTGATGATTTTTCTGAGAAACACGAAATTCACTCAGAAACTTATGGGAAAATCTTAATTGCAACCGTTGAAGCAGTTAACAATTCCATTGTTCATGGAAACAAAGAAGATGTAACAAAGAAAGTTTATATCAGGTTGAAAAAAGAAGAAGATAAAATAAACATTTTTGTTGAAGACGAAGGAGAAGGATTTGATTACACAGATGTGCCTGACCCTACAAAACCTGAAAATGTTGAAAATATTCATGGAAGAGGAATATATCTTATGAAGCATTTAGCTGATGATGTAACCTTTTATAATGATGGAAGATTAGTGAAAATGGAATTTCAACTTGATTAATGCCGATTTTAATTCATAATAACCATCCCGAACTACAACCACCTCAGGAGCAAGGACTCATTGATTTTCTGGAGTTATTATTAAAAAATGAGAATCATAATCCTGGAGAAATAAATATAGTTTATACCACCAACCAAGAGATTCTCGAGTTAAATAAAAAATACCTGGACCATAATTATTTTACGGATGTGCTCGCTTTCCGTTATAATGAAGGCTCTACAATAGATGGAGATATCTTCATAAGTCTTGATAAAGTCAAAGAAAATGCTTTAGATTACAATACAGAATTTTATAACGAATGTTTAAGAGTAGTAATTCACGGACTGCTCCATCTTACCGGTTATATAGATTCTACAGAAACTACCCGGCAACACATGCATGAACTGGAAGATCATTATCTTCATGCATTTTTTTCAAAAAACGAATAAAAAATAAGCTATTGAATACTTTTACGTTATATATATTAATTTTGTAAAAAATTGATATAGGATGAGAAATAGTTATGATATAATAGTTGTTGGTGGAGGTCATGCAGGAAGTGAAGCAGCCGCTGCAGCTGCAAATCTTGGGTCAAAAGTTTTACTGGTTACTATGGACATGACTAAAATTGCACAGATGTCATGTAATCCTGCTATGGGAGGAGTTGCGAAGGGTCAGATAATTCGTGAGATTGATGCTATGGGTGGCTATAGTGGAATTGTCACCGATAAGACAATGATTCAGTTCCGTATGCTCAATAAATCTAAGGGACCTGCAATGTGGAGTCCAAGAGCCCAAAGTGATAGAATGAAATTCAGCCAGGTCTGGCGACAAATGTTAGAGGAAACTCCAAATTTAGACTTTTGGCAAGATATCGTTGAATCCATTATTGTTGAAGGAAATACAGTTAAAGGAGTTCATACTCAATTAGGGGTAAAGTTTTTTGCAAAAGCAGTAATTTTAACCAACGGTACTTTTCTAAATGGATTAATGCATATTGGTCCAACGAAAATACCCGGAGGAAGGTCTGCTGAACCCTCCTCAAAAGGCTTAACCAGGCAGCTTGAAAAACTTGGGTTTGAATCCGGCAGGATGAAAACAGGTACGCCGGCCAGAATAGATGGAAGAACTATTGATTTTGATAAGCTACAGGAACAACAAGGAGATGATGAAGCAGGGCGCTTTTCTTTTCTTCCACTGGATGATGTTTTAAAAGTTAAAAGAAGTTGTTACATTACTTTTACCAATCCATCTGTACACAGTATTCTGGAGACTGGTTTCGACAACTCTCCGCTCTTTAATGGAACTATAGACAGTGTAGGACCTCGTTACTGCCCCAGCATAGAGGATAAAGTGGTGACATTCTCTGGTAAAGACTCACATCAACTTTTTCTGGAGCCCGAAGGAGAAAATACAATCGAATATTATATTAATGGATTTAGTTCCTCACTTCCGCTGGATGTTCAGTACAAAAGCCTTAGGAATATCCCGGGCCTGGAGAATGTAAAAATATTCAGACCAGGTTATGCCATTGAGTACGATTATTTTCCACCAACTCAACTATATCCGACCTTAGAAACCAAAAAAATCAGCAACCTCTTTTTTGCCGGTCAGATTAATGGAACTACAGGTTATGAAGAAGCAGCAGCCCAGGGAATGGTTGCTGCCATAAACGCACATCAAAAGTTAAATGATGATAAAGAATTTATTCTGACAAGGGACCAGGCTTATATTGGAGTTCTTATAGATGATTTAGTGACAAAAGGTGTTGATGAACCCTATCGAATGTTTACCTCACGTGCGGAATACAGAATATTGCTACGACAGGATAATGCAGATATTCGTCTTACAGAAGCAGCATATAAATTGGGTCTTGCTTCAGAAGAGAGATTCAAATTGATGCAGGAAAAAATCAAATACCGTGACCAGGTGATTCGGTTTTTTAAAAATTATAGTGTTTCACCGGAGGAGATTAACGAAATGCTTACATCAAGAAATACTTCCCCTTTAAAACAGAAACGCAAACTTATTGATGTTCTGTTGAGGCCACAGATTAATATTCATCATCTGAGGGGGAATATTACCCAACTGGATGAATTGTATAGTTCAATACCAGAAAGGAACGAAGAGATTTTTGAGTCTGCTGAAATTCTTATTAAATATAATGGTTATATTGACCGTGAGAAACAAATAGCAAACAAACTGAATCGGCTTGAACACATTAATATTCCCTTAAAATTCAATTATGACCAGATACAGTCATTGTCAACGGAAGCAAGACATAAACTAAAATCTATAAAACCCAAAACTATCGGACAAGCTTCGCGCATAAGCGGAGTTTCTCCTTCAGATATAAGTGTATTATTAATATATATGGGTCGATAGGTTCCACGTGGAACATTCATGATAAAACAGGCATTATTCGCACAAAAGGGAATGTTTATTTTGTCATAGTAAGTTCCATATGACAAATAAAAAATTATAAATAATCCTATGTAATATTTAAATAAAAAATTATGAGTAAGGAAATTAAGTTAAAAGGCAAAATTGTTGATATTTTTAAAGAAGATATTTACCCAGGAGAAATTACTGTTAAAGATGGGAAAATAATTCAAATACAACCTGTCAGTGATCTTGTGAATGAAATTTACATTCTTCCTGGTTTGGTTGACAGCCATATACACATAGAAAGCTCAATGTTATCACCACAGATGTTTGCATATGAAGCAGTTAAACACGGTGTAGTAAGTACAGTTTCAGATCCACACGAAATAGCAAATGTTCTGGGTGAAGAAGGCATCAATTTTATGGTAGAAAACGGTAAAAAAGTTCCCTTTAAATTTTACTTTGGGGTGCCTTCCTGTGTTCCTGCTACTCCTTTTGAAACTTCAGGAAGCGAAATAGATGCAGATACAGTGGAAAAACTTATCCAAAAAGATGATTATGCTTATCTCGCTGAAATGATGAATTTCCCAGGGGTTATTAACAAAGACCCTGAGGTGATAAAAAAAATCAATGCTGCAAAAAAATCTGGTAAACCTGTTGACGGCCACGCTCCCGGTTTGAAAGGAGAAGATGCAAGAAAGTATATCAACGCTGGTATCTCTACAGATCATGAATGTATGGATATTGAAGAGGCAAGAGAACGCATTGAGATGGGAATGAAAATACAAATAAGAGAAGGAAGTGCCGCTAAAAATTTCCATAGTCTATCACCATTGATTAATGAATCTCCTGACCATGTGATGCTCTGTTCAGATGATAAACATCCGGATGATATGATTAATGGTTATCTAGAGGAACTACTGAAAAAAGGGCTGAAAGAGAATATTAATCTGTTTTACCTGCTAAAAGCAGCTACTAAAAACCCTGTTGAGCATTATAACTTAAACGTTGGCTTATTAAGACAGGGAGATCCTGCCGATATGATTGTTGTTGATAATCTTTCTGATTTTACTGTATTGAAAACATATATAGAAGGTGACATTGTATTCGATAAAGGAAAATCATTGATTCATACAGGTGAAATTACACCTGTTAATGTTATAAATGCTGAACCTCTGGAACCATTGGATATTGCAGTAGAGGACAAAGGTCTTCCTGTTAACGTTATCAAGGCGATGGATACACAGCTTTATACAACGTCTGATGAACTATTTCCATTATCTTCAAAGGGAAATTTGATTTCAGATACTGAAAAAGATATTCTGAAAATTGTCGTTTATAACAGGTATGAAAAAACACGACCCAGTGTAGGATTTATTAAGAATTTTAATCTTAAACAAGGTGCAATAGCAACCAGTATAGCTCATGACAGCCATAATATCATAGCTGTTGGAGTGAATGACGAAGCTATTGTTAAGGCAATTAACCAGTTAATAAACCAGCGAGGGGGAATAACTTTAACTGCCGGAAATGAAATACAATCTTTAAAATTAGAAATAGCCGGACTAATGACGCACCAGCCAGCGGAAACTGTTGCTAAACAGTATAAACGACTTAGTCAAAGGGCTAAAGAGATGGGATGTAAATTTGTATCTCCTTTTATGACATTGTCTTTCATGGCTCTTCCCGTTATTCCCGAGCTAAAAATTACTGATAAAGGTATTTTTGATGTTCAGAAATTTGAATATATTGACTTGTTTGCTTATAAAAACATTCGCTAATATTGGTAAAATTTTACCAGTTTGTTTTTACCTTTTTTTTGTTCCACGTGGAACATGTTTGTTAAAGACTGATAATTATATGCTTTTGGTTATTTTGTAACGGTTATGGGTTCACAAAAGGAATATATTAAAGAAAAGATTGCATTACTACCCGATAAGCCAGGGATATACCAGTTTTTTGATACCGGAGGCAATGTTATTTATGTTGGTAAAGCGAAAAATTTAAAAAAACGTGTTGCTTCCTATTTTAACAAGAAACAGCCGGAAAATTATCGGCTTAAAATGCTGATAAATAAAATCAGGGATGTTGAGTACATTGTTGTTGAGACAGAGTCGGATGCTTTACTCCTTGAAAATAATCTTATTAAAAAATATCAGCCAAAATACAATGTTCAACTTAAAGATGATAAAACTTTTCCCTGGATATGTATCAAGAATGAGCCTTTCCCCAGGGTATTTTCCACCCGGGCAATAATTAAAGACGGATCAGAATATTACGGTCCTTATACATCTTCCAATATGGTGCGCATTTTATTGGATTTGATCCGGAAAATCTATCCGCTGAGAACATGCCTGTATAATTTGACCGAAGAAAATATTAAGGAAGGAAAATTTCGTCCCTGTTTAGAATATCATATTGGCAATTGTAAAGCGCCATGCGTTGGTAAGCAAAGTCAGGCTGAATATGACGAAAATCTTCAGCATATCCGGAAAATTCTTAAAGGGAATATTCAGGAAGTTATTCATTATATGGAAGATCTGATGTGGAAATTTTCACAGAATTATCAATTTGAGGAGGCACAATCTATAAAAGAAAAGATTGATTTATTAGGTAAATATAAGAGCCGGTCCACAGTTGTTAATCCAAGGATTACCAATATTGATGTGTTTGGTGTCCTGGTAGAAAAAAACACAATTTATGTTAATTACCTGAAAGTTCTGTCTGGCCGCATAGTCCAGGCTCATACAGTTGAAGTGAAGCGACAACTTGAAGAAAAACCATCAGAGCTTTTGCCACTAATTATTCTGGATATTAGAGAAAAAACACGGAGTGAGTCGAAAGAAATTGTGGTGCCTTTTAATGTAGAATTTCCTTTGGCTAATCTTAAAGTTACAGTCCCTCAAAAAGGAGATAAGAAAAAACTCCTGGAATTATCCGAGCGTAATTTGAAATATTACCACCTGGAGAGAATGAAGAAAAAAGAAATGATTCAAAAAAAATTTGATAAAAAGAAAATTCTTGAGCAGCTACAGTCTGATCTAAGATTAGATTCTCTTCCGGTACATATTGAATGTTTCGATAATTCTAATATACAGGGTTCTCATCCTGTTGCTGCCTGTGTAGTATTTAGAGATGGTAAACCAAGTAAAAAAGAGTACCGGCATTATAACATCAAAACAGTTGAAGGGCCGGATGATTTTGCCTCTATGGAAGAAGTTGTTTTCCGCAGGTATAAAAGATTATTGGAGGAAGGGGACGATTTGCCACAACTTGTTATTATTGATGGTGGAAAAGGACAACTTTCTTCAGCCATGAAAAGTTTAGATAAATTAGGTTTGAGAGAAGAAATCGGTATAATTGGAATAGCAAAAAAACTGGAAGAAATTTATTTTCCAAACGATTCTGTCCCCCTTTATCTTGATAAAAATTCTCTGGCTTTGAGAATTGTACAACACCTACGGGATGAAGCTCATCGTTTTGGTATTTCTTTTCATCGACAGAAACGCTCCCAGCATTTTACAAGTAGTGAACTGGAAAATATTGAAGGCATAGGAAATAAAACTGCTGTTGCTTTACTTTCCCATTTTAAATCTGTTGAAAAAATCAAGGGATTATCGGAAGAAAAAATAGCAGAAGTAATAGGACCTGCTAAGGCAAAAATTATTTATCGTCATTTTCATGATCAGGAAAATTTAACTTGAATCTTAAAATACCTGCCTGCCACTGTAAGTTTCAACTGCTTCAACTGCTACTGCGCCACTGCAAGCTACCACTGCATACTATTGATTGCCTACTGTTGACTCATGAATAACAATGACAATTTTAAAATATACTTCTACTTTTTAATTTGCCTATTTAAATTCCCGGATAATCGGAATATTAATAAAGTGTTCCACGTGGAACATTGTTAGTTTTCTAATTTTTCTTTCATCTCTTTCTCATTATCTCTTTCATATTTACCGCTGAGAATTTCCATGTACATTGTGCTATCCATCAGAATCTCCAGTGCTTTATCTAATTGCACATCTTCTTCCAGGCTTGCTTCTATACTCCCGGCCTGGTAGTAGTATCTTCCTGCTATTTCTTCTTCCAGCAGACTTTTTACAGTGGGCTTAAATGATTCAAGGTCATTTTCTTTGTCTGGAGTAAGGTCTTCTTTTAATTTTTGAATGTTTTCTTCAGCTGATTCATAATATTGCTCTTTTTTAGCTGTTTCAATCAAATCCTCAAGTTGCTCTTCACTTTGTGTGGTATACTCCCAGTCTTCTTCCATGAGATAGCTCTTGAAATTTTCATATTCTTTATCTGATATTTCAAATTCTGAAACAGGAGGAATTGAATCATTTTCTAATGCAAATTGTGTTGCATAGTCAAAAATTAGTTGATTGGATATTAAACTTGCTACGAGTTGATTTAACGAAGCTGATTTTTCTTTGATGTCAGGATTTATTCCTCCTCCATCATAAACTTTTCTTCCATTCTTAGTGGTGAATTCACGGATAAGGGAATCGGGAATTTCACCAACACTGCCGTCCTCTTTTCTGTTAGAATAATCTTTTGCCTGAATGCTTCTGCCACTAGGGATATGATATTTTGCAGTTGTTACTTTTAATTGTGAGTTGTAGCTTAGTTCCCTTGTTGTTTGCACTAAACCTTTACCGTGGGTTCTCCTGCCTACTATTACACCGCGGTCGTAATCTTGTATAGCTCCTGCTACAATTTCTGATGCTGATGCTGATGAATTATTCACCATAACCACAAGAGGAAGTGTCGTATCTAAAGCCTTTTCTTCAGTAAAATATTCCTCATTCCACTTTTCCACCCTTCCTTTGGTACTTACTATCTCTTTTCCCTCAGGGATAAAAATATTAGCTACGTTTACTGCTTCCATTAACAAACCTCCTGGGTTGCTTCTGAGATCTAAAACTAATGATTTTAACTCATCACGCTCAGCTAATTTTTTATATGCTTCTTTAACCTCTTCTCCGGAATTCTCCGTAAATCTTGCAATTCTTATATAACCTACGCCGTTTTCTTTGTCAATGATGTCGTAGTATGGCACACTGTTGATATGAACTTCCTCCCGGATTACTGTTTTTTGCAATGTGTCTTCTTCTCCCGGTCTTTTTATGGTAATTTTCATTTCTGATTCCGGGATTCCTTTCAGGTTTTCACTTACTTTCTCCAATTCCCAGCCTTTTATGGATTCACCATTAATTTCCTGTATAATGTCTCCGGTTTTAAGTCCTGCTTTATCTGCTGGTGAGTTTTTATAAGGTTGGGAAATTAAGGCATAATCTCCTTCTCTTCTGACTAATGCGCCTATTCCTCCATAATTACCCGTTGTCTGAAATCTGAAATCTTCCATTTCTGATTCGGGGATATATTTCGTATATGGATCCAGACTTTCAAGCATCTCATCAATGCTTGTTTTAACTAAATCTTCAGGATCGGTTTCATCTACGTAAAATAAATTAAGCTCACGAAATAATGAGTAATAAATATCAAGACTTTTACTTATTTTAAAATCGTCTCCTTTTTTAAATCCAATGAATGAAATCGTTCCGACAAGTAAAATGATAACCCAAAATGATTTTTTTCTGATAATTGATTTCATATTAAAGTTATTTTAATGTGATTTGGTTATTAATATTAAGATGTAACAAATATAACATAAATATTGTGCAGGTTAGTATTTCATCTGGTCAATAATTGCTCAGGAAATTTTGCTATTTAAAATGGTATCTGTCATTTTTTTTGCTGCGGAAATGAAATTTTTTTCCATATGGTGGTAGGAAAAATCTACCTCAGCAAGATAAATTACAAATAAATTAAGTTTTATGTTTTTATTTTTAAGCGAGTCTAGCAAGATGTCTTTTTGAAGTCGGTAAATTTCTCTCAATTTTCTTTTTATACGGTTTCTTTGAACTGCTTTTTTAATTTTTCTTTTAGGAACGCTGAAACCAACTTTTATACATGGGCTATTTGCCTCAGATTCGGGAAGTTTATCGTATTTCCAGATAAGTTTTATGTTGCCAGCTTTAGTAGTGTTTCCTTCCTTGAAAAGTGACAGAATTTGTTCCCGGCTTTTAAGACGTTCTTCTTTTTGGAATTTATTTCTTCCCATTTATAAACTGTTCAATTGCCATCGTCATGGAAGGCGCTTTTGAAGTTGGGGCTTTCACATCTATTCTTAACCCTGCGTCTTTTACTGCCTTAGCAGTCTTTGATCCAAAAGTGGCAATTTTTTTCGAATTTTGTTCGAATTCAGGAAAATTTTCAAAAAGTGATTTTATACCGGAAGGACTGTAAAAAACCAGCATGTCATAGTTAACGTCATTTAGATCAGATAAGTTAGAACAGACAGTTCTGTAAAATGTAGCCCTGGTATATTTGATTTTGTTCTTGTCAAGTTTCCTGGGTATTTCTTCTTTGTGACTATCTGAAAGAGGCACAAGAAATGTTTCTTTTTTATGTTTCTTGATTAATTCCAATAGGTCATTGAATTTTCCATCACCGTAAAATATTTTTCTTTTACGGTATACAATGTATTTCTGCAGATAAAAAGCTGTAGCTTCACTGGTACAGAAATATTTCATTGTATCAGGAACACTGATTCGCAATTCTTCACAAATTCTGAAAAAATGATCTATTGCTGTCCGGCTTTTAAATATTACAGCAGTATGGTCAAGAATGTTAATTTTTGATTTTCTGAACTCTTTAGAGCTGACCCCTTCTACATGTATAAATTGTCTGAAATCAACTTGTAACCCGTATTTTTCGGCAAGGTCAAAGTAGGGGGATTTATTGTTCTCGGGTTTGGGTTGTGAGACTAGAATCTTTTTAATTTCCATTTTATTATTCGCACTTTAAGGTTTTGCATTCTATTTCAATCTTATCTAACCCTTTTCTAATTAATCTGCTAACACATCAAAAAGAACTATAAGTGGTAAAAATTCAAGAG
Source organism: Bacteroidales bacterium (assembly GCA_046545795.1). Classification (GTDB taxonomy): domain Bacteria; phylum Bacteroidota; class Bacteroidia; order Bacteroidales; family UBA12077; genus JAGXLC01. The sequence continues at coordinate 16,993 of JBKGZD010000038.1, forward strand.
CACAAAGATACAAAATCAAATGGAATATTGAAACATTATCTTTGACGAATATTTGTAGTCCTCTGATAATGTGTGTAAAATAAAGAATTCCGAATAATATTATACCTGCCTTGAAGAATGGTTCTCTGAACTCAGGCGCTATAAATTGTATAATGATGGCAAGCGGGAATATAATTATGCCAATTACTTTTCTATGAAGATTATAATTGTATAAATATTTATTGTAAGTTTCTGACACCTCAAAAAGGCTACCCACGAGGCCTGAGAAAATAGCATTCCATATATACCACGCTATAAAAAATGCTGAAAATAGAAGGGAAATGAGCATTGTGTTCTGAATATCTATAAACTCATTCCCGTAAAAAACATAAAGTTGATAGCTAAAAATTCCAAGGATGATAAAATAATTTATATTTAAAGCCATCGAAACTCTTGTGGTAAGGGGATTTTTGTCATGATATATCTCCTCGGCATAGCTTAGGAAAAACAGGCTTTTAAAAAGCAGGGAAAAATATTTTTTAAAGAACAACCTTGACCAGCCTATTAACAGGAATAACCCTATAAGAACCCAGGTTATCCAGTCATTAGTATTAGCGGTCGTTTCTGCTATTTTTATTTCTCTTTGGGTTACTTTATCCTTTATGTCTTGTTCTGTAAAGCTGTATTTGAATACTTCCTTCCCTTCAGTATTTTTTTTAGGGGCATAAACTGGAATGTTGTATAAAAAGTTAATTGTTGAAGGGTCTTTTTCTAATCTCTTTGAAATGGGCAGTTCAGTTACATTAAATATTTCATATAACTCGTTGATGGTATCAAATTTTATTGTTTCAGCAGGTTTTTCCGGAGGTTCGGTATAATCAGGCTGGGCAGGGGCTGGTTCTTTTCTAATTGCTGTTGTATCTCTTATAGAATCTGCTGGTGTTGTTTGAATACTGTCCTGCTCATAAGTGACTGCATGAGTTGTGTCTGTAATCGTATCCTGAGGCGTGACTATTGTATCCTGTGAAGAAATATTTGTATCTGTTCTGGTAGAATCATCTGGAATAGTGTCTTGCGACTGCTCAATAATCTTCCACTTCTCGTGTTTTGTTTTATAATCTTTTGCCATCTACCCAGGGGATGAATATATAGTTTAAAATGCAAATATAATAAGTTGTAAGGTGATAATGAAACTTCCGTAGATAAATAAATTCCTCTTTCGCAATTCAGAATGTTAGAATAAAAAGAAGCTAGGTAGATCAGTCCTAATGGTGATGTCCGGGCTGACGCACGATTAGCTGGAGATACTTCCCAATAGCTTCGGCTATTTCCCTTGCCGCATAATAAAATTTTAAGAAAATTTTGAAAACGGAAAAAAATCCGCGGAAATCCCTGCCCGTCCGGTCAGGCGGGTGTTGTATCCGCGTTCTATAATTGTTGGAACGCGGATGACGCTGATGCAACTGATCAACATGGATAATAAAAAACAATTCTATAAACAATAAAACACTATCAATAAGTCGATTGCGTAGTTTATGTATATGGAAGGAACATTCATTGACTATGTTTAGTTTTAGGAAAAAGATAAGATAAGCCTATAA
>JBKGZD010000039.1:0-18241 GCA_046545795.1 Bacteroidales bacterium
TTGCCATTTTATCGAATCTTGAAACGTTAAATGCTCAAATGATTAAAGAAAAAATAAGTAAGACTGAGAGATTCATAAGATTGAGAGAGATAAGTTAGAATTTAATATTTAAGCACTTGCATAAAATAAATCAACCGTCCAGGAAATAGACGGTTGCATTTTTGTTGTATGGCTTTAATTGGGTGGAAGATGGGATTTGAACCCACGCCCTCTGGAACCACAATCCAGCGCTCTAACCAACTGAGCTACATCCACCATTTTCGAGATGCAAAGATAAGATAAATCTTAATAGAATTACAAGAAAAAAATGAAAATTTTATTCAATAGCATTCTGCAAACTTGCTTGGTGGTTAATAAAAATTTACTAATTTTGGAACTTCGTCATTCAAAGCAATGGTATACAATTATTTAGTATTAATTCATAAAATGCTGTAAAGAATTATGAAAACCTATCAAACCAACCAAATCAGAAATATCACTTTAATAGGAAATGCTGGCAGCGGTAAAACAACACTGAGTGAAGAGATGCTGTACCAGGGGGGCGTTATAGAAAGAAAAGGTTCAGTTGAAAATAAAAATACATCGTCAGATTATAGTGAAGTAGAACATGAGAATTTGAACTCCATTTATTCCTCTCTGCTATACACTGAATATAACGACTGTAAAATTAATATCATAGATACGCCCGGATCAGATGAATTTATCGGACAGGTTGTAAGTTCATTTTATGCTGCTGAATCAGGATTAATGCTTATCAACGCACAAAATGGTGTGGAAGTGGGCACTGAAATTCACAGCAGATACTGCAGCAAATACAATATTCCATTCATGATTGCAGTTAACCACCTTGACCATGAAAAGTCAAACTTCGAGAAAACCCTGGAATCAATAAAACAAATTTTTGGCAATAAAGCAGTTGTAGTTCAATATCCTGTAAATGCAGGTGCCGACTTCGACACAATTATAGATGTGTTGACAATGAAAATGTATAAATACAACGCTGATCAGGGTAAAATGGAGGAACACGAAATTCCGGATGATCAGAAAGCGCAAGCCGAAGAATATCATAATACCCTGGTAGAAACAGCCGCAGAGAATGACGAACAATTAATGGAATTATTCTTTGAAAAAGAATCACTTGATGAAGAAGAGATGCGTTCAGGAATGAGAGCAGGTATTGTGGCAGGTGATTTACATCCTGTCTTTTGTATAGGAGCCAATAAAGGTATTGGAGTAAAAAGACTAATGGAATTTATAACCAAATCTCTCCCTTCACCGCTTGATGTTGAAAAACCAAAAACAGAAGATGGCAAAGAGGTAGAGTACGATCCTAATGGACCGGCTTCAATGTTCTTCTTTAAAACTTTCAATGAATCTCATATCGGAGATATTAATTATTTTAAAGTGATGTCCGGTACTATTAAAGAAGGGATGGATTTAATTAATGCTAAAACCCAAACGAAAGAGCGCCTGTCTCAGATTTTTGCAGCAGCCGGGAAAAAACGTACAAAAATCCAGGAGATCGTTGCAGGAGACCTGGGGGCAGCAGTAAAACTAAAAGATACTAAAATCAATCATACATTAAACGAACAAAAAACCAGCTTTAAATTTCCACCCATTGAGTTCCCGGAACCGAAATACAGAAGTGCTATCAAGGTGATCAATGAATCAGATGAAGAAAAGCTTGGTGAAGAGCTCAGCAGAATGCAGCTAATTGACCCTACAATAGTTGTCGAATACTCCAAAGAACTCAAACAAATTATTCTTCACGGCCAGGGTGAACACCAGTTAAATATACTAAAATGGCATCTGGATAATATTACAAAAATTGAAACAGAATTCATTAAACCTAAAATTCCTTACAGGGAGACTATTACAAAAGTCGCACAATCTTCATACCGCCACAAAAAACAATCCGGTGGAGCCGGCCAGTTTGGTGAAGTATATATAGTTATTGAACCTCATGATGATAATGCACCTGATCCAACCTCATATAAGGTAAACGGTATGGACATATCTCTCAGCATCAGAGACAAGCAGGAACATGAACTTCCCTGGGGCGGAAAATTGGTTTTCTACAATTGTATTGTTGGTGGCTCTATTGACAATAAATTCATGCCTGCTATCCTTAAAGGTATAATGGAAAAAATGGAAAACGGTCCACTTACGGGTTCCTATGCACGTGATATCCGAGTTGCAGTATATGATGGAAAAATGCACCCGGTAGACTCTAATGAAGTATCCTTTAAACTAGCTGGTAGAAATGCTTTTGAACAGGCATTTAAAAATGCAGGGCCAAAAATTATGGAACCTGTTTATTCTGTGGAAGTCCTTGTGCCAAGTGATAGAATGGGCGATGTAATGAGCGACCTACAGGGAAGAAGAGCTATGGTAGAAGGAATGGACAGTGAAAAAGGATTTGAAAAAATCCGCGCTAAAGTGCCATTAGCTGAAATGCATAAATATTCAACCTCTTTAGGTTCTTTAACAGGAGGAAGAGCAACTTACACAATGAAATTTGACAGCTACCAGCAAGTTCCTATGGAAATCCAGGAAAAACTTATCAAAGAGTTTGAAGCTCAAAAAGAAGAGGAAAAAGAATAATCTCTATATATTTTTGAGCTGGATGAGTCTAAGAAATATTAAGATAAAAAACCAACCCCGACCAACACCTGGCGGGGTTAGTTTTTGATCTGCCCGGTTGTATAATCTGTAAAAGTAGAAGTAACTTCCATTTTACATAATCTGTTTAAGGGAGGCGTTTAAATTGTGATTGAGCATTTTCAGAAATCCAGTTCTAACTGAACGGCTTCAGGTTTTTGGTCTGTATCAAGATAGGAAACCGAGAGACCTAAAAGGCGGATTTTAGAATTTTGAAGCTGTAATGTGTTGTAAATTTCCTTAGTTGTTGAGTGCAGCAAATCAAAATTATCTATCTTTTGAGGGATGGTCTTACTTCTTGTTATTTGTCTGAAATCGCTGAATTTAATTTTTAATGTTAATGTTCGGCCGAATGATCCGGCTCTTTCCATTCTTCTCATAAGTTCATGCTCAATATGGTATAAAGCGGTAATAATTTCGAATGGTGTTTGTAAATCTTTCTCAAAGGTCTTTTCCGTACCTACAGATTTTCTTTCCCGGTTTGGATTGACTTCTCTTTCGTCTATAGCTCTTGAAATCTGGTAATAAAAAATTCCTGCTTTCCCAAAGTTTTTTATCAACCACGGTTGTGTTTTCTCTTTTAGGTCACGTCCATTATGGACTCCCAGTTTTTTCATCTTTTGAGCGGTAACATTACCCACTCCATGGAATTTATGAATAGGCAAATCTTCTACAAATTGTTCGGCTTCATGGGGCTTAATCACAAATAAGCCATCTGGTTTATCATAGTCGGAAGCAATTTTGGCAAGGAATTTATTGATAGATACCCCTGCAGATGCTGTCAGTTGGGTTTTGTAAAATATTTTTTCTTTTATTTCTTTAGCTATAAGGGTTGCACTTTGCAGGTTCTTTTTGTTTATCGTTACATCCAGGAAAGCTTCATCAATTGAAAGGGGTTCTACAAGATTCGTGTATTCATAAAATATTTCCATGATTTCTTTTGAAACTTCTTTATAGTGCTCCATTCTGCCTTTGACAAAAATAAGATGAGGACATTTCCTGCGCGCTATTTTTGATGACATTGCAGAACGTATCCCATACTTCCTGGCTTCATAACTTGCAGCAGAGACAACACCTCGTTCACTTCCCTTCCCAACTGCAACAGGTTTTCCTTTCAAGTCGGGGTTGTCTCTCTGCTCAATGGAAGCATAAAAAGCATCCATGTCAATATGTATTATTTTGCGTACTGAAGCCATTTGAAAGAGCAGCTTACTTAACTTTATAAATTCGAATAAACCGGAAAATTCAGCTTTTTTATTTTATGTTTTTGTAAAAAGAATTTGCCTGTTCTGTAGCCGTAATGACAATATCATTGAGATTTACATGAGGTGGTCGTGTTACAGCAAATAGGATAATTTCGGCTACATCGTCTCCTGTTAGTGGTGTAAAGCCCTGGTAAGCTTTTTCGGCTTTCTCCTTATCTCCTTTAAATCGCACCAGCGAAAATTCTGTTTCTACCATTCCTGGTGCGATTTGTGTAACTTTAATATTTTTATGCAGCATGTCAATGCGCATTCCTTTCGTTAATGCATCTACGGCATGCTTTGTAGCGCAATAAACATTTCCATTTTTATAAACTTCTTTACCAGCAATAGAACCAACATTGATAATATGTCCCTTCTCCTTGTCTACCATGTACGGTGCAACTTTACGGGTAATGTACAGTAATCCTTTAACATTGGTATCAATCATGCGCTCCCAGTCTTCAATATCACCTTCCTGGATTGTTTCCAGACCGGCAGCAAGGCCTGCATTATTGACCAATATATCAATATTCTTCCATTCATCAGGCAAACCGTCTATGGTATTGAAAACCTCATCTTTATTACGGATATCAAAACATAAAGAATAAATTTTAATGTTATGCTTATTTTCGATTTCGGATTTCAGCTTTTTAAGCCTTTCCTCTCTGCGTCCTGTAATAATGAGATTGAATCCGTTTTCTGCGAGTTTTAATGCAGTTGCATAACCTATTCCTGCTGTTGCGCCTGTTATTAAAGCTATTTGGTTCATTTTCATTGCTTTTTATGGTTTGACTTTGAATAATAGAGGCTAAATTAATGAAAAATCTTTGAAGGTCATTTTGCCTTATTGATATTGTTATCAAATGAGTTTTATATTTTACACCAAATAAAAAATCCCGTCAAGTGCGGGATTTTTTAACAATTCATATTTTGTGATTTCTAGCCCAGGTAAGCTTTTAATAATTTGCTGCGTGACTGATGGCGCAAACGCCTGATGGCTTTTTCTTTAATTTGCCTGACTCTTTCTCTTGTTAAGCCGAATTTATTTCCAATTTCCTCAAGTGTCATATCCGAAACGCCAATCCCGAAAAAGTGTCTTATAATTTCACGTTCACGTTCTGTTAGTGTAGCCAATGCTCTCTCAACTTCTCTGGCAAGAGATTCGCTAATTAAAGTTGTATCAGCATTTGGTGCATTTTCATTCGGCATTACATCAAGTAGTGTATTATCTTCGCCTTCAGAAAAAGGAGCTTCCATTGACATTTGTTTTCCTCCCACTTTCATTGTGTCAGACACTTTTTCCTGGGGTAAATCAAGTGTATTTGCCAATTCACCAGGTGTTGGAGTACGTTCATTCTCTTGCTCAAACTTTGTTTGAGCCTTATGGATTTTGTTAAGAGAGCCTACCTGATTAAGTGGTAGACGGACAATTCGTGATTGCTCGGCTAATGCCTGCAATATTGATTGCCTGATCCACCATACAGCATAAGAAATGAACTTGAACCCCTTTGTTTCGTCAAATTTTTTGGCAGCTTTAATGAGTCCAAGGTTACCTTCGTTGATTAAATCTGGTAAACTAAGCCCTTGATTTTGATACTGTTTTGCCACTGAAACAACAAAACGCAGGTTTGCTCGTGTTAATTTCTCAAGGGCAACCTGGTCGCCCTTTTTAATTCTTTGAGCTAACTCAACTTCTTCTTCAGCAGATAACAGATTTTCTTTACCTATTTCGTGCAGATACTTGTCGACAGAGGCACTCTCTCTGTTTGTGATGGATTTTGTGATTTTTAGTTGTCTCATTGGCTATGAAAAAATTTTAACGAATATACTCTAATTGAGAATTAAAAGTTGCAACTTAATAGGAAAATCTTATCTTTTTTCAATTTTTAGCCAACAAAAAACCGGACATTATAACGTGCCCGGTTTTTTGCTTTTTTGTTTCATATAGATTGTTTTGTCATTCTAATTCAACTTGATAAACGTAGACCATATTGCTGCCCGGGTAGAGGCCTTCGACTTCTATTCTTGCACCTGAGGGCATCTGATCCATTATCCTCTTGATATCATCTGCGGAATTAACTTTATTCCCATCTATATATGCAACAACGAATCCTTCTTTAATTCCTGCCTCTTTTAGTGCACCTTCTTTCAGTCTAACTACTTTTACTCCGTGATTTATTCCGAGTCTTTGCTGTTCTTCTCTGCTGAGAGACTCAAATTCAGCTCCCAACTTCTCTAATGTTTCGCTACCTGTAATAATCTCAGTGCTTCCTTCCATGTTACGTAATTTAACATCAAATTGTTTCTTTTTACCATTTCTTTTTACGATAACTTCAACTTCATCACCTGGTCTGTAGTCGTTTATCTCTTGCTGCAAGTCACTAATACTTCCTATTTTCTCACCATCTACTTCAACAATCACATCACCGGGTTTTATTCCTGCTTTATCAGCGGCTCCGTCTTTTGTTAATCCTACGACATAGGCACCCTTATTGGTTTGAAGATCTTCCTTTTCTGCAAGTTCTTTTGTTATCTCTCTTATTTGAACACCAAGTACAGCTCGTTTAACCTCACCATATTTAATAAGGTCTTCCACTACCTTTTTTGCAATACTGGAAGGAATAGCAAAAGCGTAGCCTGTATATGCACCTGTTGGCGAAGCAATAGCAGCGTTTATGCCAATTAATTCACCTTCCATATTTACAAGCGCCCCTCCACTGTTACCCTGATTTACGGCGGCATCTGTTTGTATAAAAGATTCAATTGATAGCTGGTTTTCGCCCCTGGAAAATCCCATCGACCTTCCTTTTGCGCTAACAATTCCAGCTGTTACAGTAGAACGAAGGTTGAACGGATTTCCTACTGCCAAAACCCATTCTCCTATTTTTAAATCTTTTGAATCTCCAAAACTAATATATGGGAGATCTTCTTCGTCTATTTTCAGCAATGCTAAGTCTGTCGCCGGGTCTTTTCCTACAACCTCTGCATCGAATGATCTTTCATCATTCAGCACTACCTCTATTTCATCTGACTTTTCAATAACATGATTATTGGTAACTATATATCCGTCAGGTGAAATAATAACCCCAGAACCAAATCCTTCTGCTTCTCTCTGGCGGGGTTGCTGAGGCCTGTCACCGAAAAAGTATTCGAACAAAGGATTATCAAAAGGGTAATCCCTTTCCTGCATGAACTTAGTCTTTACGTGTACTACTGCATGTACTGTATTCTCAGCCGCAAAAGTGAAATCAAACTTTTCGGCTTCAAAATCAGCCGGCAGGTTAGCAAAGTGAATTCCATTTGTATCATTGGAAGTGGATGACACCCTTGGTGACTCCTGTCCATTATTGGTATCAACAAAGTTTGAATAAATCACCACAGTTAAAATTGATGTCAAAACTGCAATTAAAATATTCGATAAACCTTTTTTGATTTTCATAGCTGTTTATTTTTTTGTTTTTATTCATTTTTTAATTTAACAAATAATATGCCCTGCGTCAACTTGTTTTTTTTATTTAACATAATTTAACAGCAAAAATTCCTGAAATAATTATGAATAAAGGCTTGCAGCTTTTTCTGTTTTTTATTCAGTTGAAACCAATAATATTATTAACGTATGTGTAAGCCTGAAATATTCTCCAATGTAGAATTTTTTGATAACATAAAGGTTAATTTTTTCCAGGTTTTTATTATTTCCTTATTCTATTCGCTAATTTTGTATATGTGTTATGACAATTTTACATTAATTTGCAGTGCTTATTTTTTAAATAATTGAATTGATTATTAAGATTTTGCAGGTTACCCCGGTTAACTATTATTAAAATTCGCAGAAAATTAAATGAGTTCGGGGTTTTGCGGAATGAATAACCAGGGGGTTATTCTAACTTAATACTTCAATGGGAAACAGAAAATTCAACTCAGTAATATTCCATGGAGCATAAGTTCTATAAATACCAGGGTGCGGGCAATGATTTTATTTTGCTGGATAACCGGGATTCATCTTTCCGGGAAGATACCGCTTATATCAGTAATCTTTGTGACAGACGATTTGGCATAGGGGCTGACGGATTAATGCTTCTTGAAAATTCAGAAGAGGCTGATTTTTATATGCGATATTTTAATTCAGACGGGAAAGAGAGTACGATGTGCGGCAATGGAGGAAGATGTATTGTAGCCTTTGCAAGAAAGCTGGGTATCATAGAAAAAGATACTGTTTTTAAAGCTGTAGATGGACTGCATAAAGCTAAAATATTGGACACAAGAATAGTCTCCCTCCAGATGCAGAATATTGATTCTTTTTCTAAGTATAACAATGATTATTTTCTTGATACAGGTTCTCCCCATTATGTAACTTTTGTGGATGATATCAGAGTTACCAGGGTATATGAGAGAGGGAAAAAGATCAGAGAGGATGAAGAAATAGCGCCTGAAGGAACAAATGTGAATTTTGTACAAATTGACGGAGAAGGAAAAATTTCATTAAGAACCTACGAGAGAGGAGTTGAAAATGAAACATTTGCATGTGGCACCGGGGCAGTAGCTTCTGCTGTATGCACTTACCTGAAAACAAAATCTGACAAAACTTCATACCTTATTAATGTAGTTGGAGGAAAATTAATTGTCGATTTTGAAGTGACCGGCGAAAAACATTTCCGGAATATATGGCTGACGGGTATGGCTGAATATGTGTTTGAAGGGACAATTGAGTTATGAATAATTGTCCACAGAATTCTTTTAAATTTTTATTTTGTGATTTCTTTTAATCTTTCCTGTAAGGCGTACATTTCGTCGCGCAGCCTGGTTGCTTCTTTAAAATCTAAATTTGCTGCGGCCTTTTCCATAGCTTTTTTGTTTTTCTCAATGGCTTTTTCCAATGCGCTTTTTCCCATATATTGAACCACAGGATCTGCAGCAACATCAATTTTTTCGGGTTCAGTATAGCTTTTTCCACTCCTCTTTCCGATTTTTTCTCTATAATCACCCATTACCGACCTTGAAGCTTTTATAATTTGCTGAGGTTTGATGTTATGTTTTTCATTGTATTTCAGTTGTTTTTCTCTTCTCCTGTTTGTTTCGTCTATGGTTTTTTGCATTGAATTGGTAATTCTCTCCGCGTACATAATTACTTTTCCTTCGAGGTTCCTGGCAGCTCTACCTGCAGTTTGTGTCAATGATACTGTTGAACGGAGAAATCCTTCTTTGTCTGCATCGAGAATTGCTACCAATGAAACCTCTGGTAAGTCCAGTCCTTCCCTTAAGAGGTTTACTCCGATCAGCACATCAAATTCTCCACTTCTCAGTCCATCCATAATTTCAACTCTTTCAAGCGTGTCAATGTCAGAATGAATATAGCGGCATTTTATTTTGTATTGAGAAAGGTATTTGGTGAGCTCTTCGGCCATTCTTTTTGTAAGAGTAGTAACCAGTACTCGTTGTTTTTTTTCTATCCTTTTGTTAATCTCTTCCATCAGGTCATCTACCTGGTTAAGTGTTGGTCTTACTTCAATTTCAGGATCCAGCAAACCTGTAGGCCGGATTACCTGGTCTACCACTACACCACTAGTTTGTTTTAGCTCATACGCAGAAGGAGTAGCGCTAACATAAATTACCTGGTTAATCAAATGAGTAAACTCTTCAAACTTTAAAGGTCTGTTATCCACTGCGGCGGGTAATCTGAAGCCATATTCGACCAATGTTTTCTTACGTGAATAATCCCCTCCATACATTGCATGTATTTGAGGAATGGTTACATGGCTTTCATCTATTACGGTGATAAAGTCTTTTGGAAAATAATCCAGCAGGCAGAATGGTCTTGAACCTGGAGACCTGCCATCAAAATATCTACTGTAATTCTCAATTCCAGGGCAATAACCTAACTCTTTAATCATCTCCAAATCATACTCTACCCTCTGTTTAATTCGTTTGGCTTCCATGTTTCTCCCCTGGTCTTTGAAGAATTGTATTTGTTCATTTAAATCCAGTTGTATTTGCTTGATGGCGCTTTGCATTCTTTCTTTGGTGGTTACAAAAATATTCGCCGGATATATTGTTACGTATTCATGCTCTTCAATCGTATTGTTGTTATAAGGATCAAATGATTCAATTTCGTCAATTTCGTCTCCCCAAAAGCTCAGTCGATAGGCTATATCAGAATATGCCAGGAAAATGTCTACAGTATCTCCTTTAACCCTGAAATTTCCTGGTTTAAACTCCAACTCACTACGTGAGTAGAGACTATCAACAAGTTTCCGTAGAAAACTATTTCTGTCTATTGTCTGTCCCCTTTTTACTTCTATTGTGTTTGCATAGAAATCATCCGGGTTTCCGATCCCGTAGAGGCATGAAACAGAAGAAACCACTATGACATCATTTCTGCCGGACAGAAGAGAAGAGGTAGCGCTCAATCTCAGTTTTTCAATTTCTTCATTGATAGACAGATCTTTTTCAATATAAGTATCAGTAACAGGTAGGTAGGCTTCTGGCTGGTAGTAATCATAGTATGAGACAAAATATTCTACAGCATTTTCCGGGAAAAATTCCTTAAATTCACCGTAAAGCTGTGCTGCCAAAGTTTTATTATGGCTCAGTACCAGTACAGGCCGGTTAATTTTTTTAATAACATTGGCAATAGTGAAAGTTTTTCCTGAACCTGTAACTCCCAGTAAAGTCTGGTGCCTGTCCCCTCTTCGGAGTCCTTCGGTGAGCTGCTTTATTGCTTCAGGCTGATCCCCTGTAGGAACATATTTTGATGTTAATTTATATTCCATTATTGTAGTTATTGCCTTTTATATTTTATGTTAATCAAAATAAACGAAAATGTTTTTTTCTGCGTATTTATATAGAATGATTAAGAAATATTTTTATCGTTTTTTCTGTAATTTACTGATGTATAGCAACTTAAAAAGTATATTTATTTTTTATAATTGGTTGAGGCGCTAACTTGATTCATTCACCTTCATTATTTTATACTTTTGTAGTGTTTTACAATAATTTATCACTATGGAAAAGGGAAGAAAGAAAAATCAAAACAGAGGCCGCAAGGATGCAAGAATAAATCCGAAAACTGACTCAAAAAAGCCTGTGAATAAGTCTGGAAATTATAAGGGCAAAGATGAAAAAATACGTTTGAATAAATTTATAGCCAATAGTGGGATATGTTCCAGGCGAGAGGCTGACGATTTAATAAAAAATGGTTTAATTACAGTGAATGGGGAGAAAGTAACTGAATTGGGAGCCAAAGTTAATCCCGGGGATGATGTACGCTATAAAAATCAAAAGTTGAAAAGCGAGAAGCCTGTCTATATTTTGCTGAATAAGCCAAAAGATGTTGTGACAACCTTAAGTGACGAAAAAGACAGGCGTACTGTTATAGATATTGTGAAAAATGCATGTCCACAGCGGGTATATCCGGTAGGCAGACTCGACCGCAACACTACAGGAGTTTTGCTTTTAACAAATGATGGTGAACTGGCTAAGCGACTAACGCATCCTAAATACAAAAAACGGAAGATATACCATGTAGTGCTGGATAAACCGGTTGTGAAAAGAGATATGGACGAGATGGTTAAAGGTATTGAACTTGAAGATGGAGTGATTGCTGCTGACACTGTAAGTTATCCCGAAGAAGAAGACAAAACACAGGTGGGTATTGAAATTCATAGCGGTCAAAATCGTGTGGTCAGAAGAATATTTGAAACATTAGGTTATAAAGTCAAAAAATTAGACAGAGTTTATTTTGCAGGTCTTACAAAGAAAAATTTACAACGCGGCAAATGGAGATTTTTGACAGAAAAAGAAATCAATAAATTGAAAATGAACGCCTTTTCATAATCGGTGAAAATTTAATAATGAAACTCAGGTATTTATTCTATATCAGTAAGACCAGGCAAACTGAACTATTCCTATTGAAATTTGCGGCAACTGCTTTGTTTTTAATATTATCTTTATCAGCATTGTCACAGGAATATACTTTAAAAGGGAGGGTAATTGACAAAAAGACTAAAGAACCACTCGCATTTGTTAATGGAAAGAACTTTGATGGCCGAACTTATATCAGAGATATTGAAATAAATCCTTCGATAGATCCCGCTTTTTTCGACAAATTACAAGTGGAAATACCGGATAGTGCATACAAGAAATCGCAGGAATTTTGGACTCAGCATCGTAGTCAGCAATTATCAGAGAAGGAAAGAAGGACGTACGAGATGATTGACAGCCTTGGAGAGGCAAACAATTTTGATAATAAACTGAAATTTGTGCGTATGGCCACAACAGGCTATTACCCTTATCGTTTTTTAGATATCGATTACAGTAAACTTTTGTCGTATAATCAATATGAAGGTTTACGAATTGGTTTTGGAGCCAAAACCAACAATGAAATCTCACCCTGGTACTCAATCGGTGGATATGGGGCATATGGATTTAAAGATAAAGAATTTAAATATGGGGGAGAGCTGCAATTCTTTTTTGATGAGACCAAAGAATCAAAATTGAAGTTTTCTTACCAGGATGATGTTACTGAATTGGGTAGTTATCAATTTTTAATGGACCATAACTTCAGCTCAACAGAAATTTTCAGGGATTACCTGGTAGAAGCTATGAATCCACAAATAAAGCTGGAGGCTGGTTTCACATTTCGTCTGTTGAAGTATCTCAAAGTTAAAGCTTTTGTTAATCAATACAAGGTACAAGCAGATGAACAGTATATTTATTCTAATGGTGAGAAGGATTATGCCGGGAACTTCTATTTTTCTGATGCTGGTATCAAGTTGAAATATGCTTATAATGAAAAATTGATTAAAACTCCCTGGGGGTTGATTTCAGAGGGGACAGATTATCCTGTTTTTTATGCAAATATAACCCAGGGGAATGGATGGTTTGGAGGCGAATTTAATAACCTCCGGCTGGAAGGGAGATTGTCAGAAACGTTTACAACAAAAAACCTGGGGACAACACACATTAACCTGATGGGAGGATATGCTACAGGGGAAGTTCCTGTTTTTAATATGTACAATGGCAACGGTAGCTTCACTTCTGATTTTGCTTTGCAAATCGATAATTCATTTGCTACAATGCAGTTAAATGAATTTTTTGCACAGCGATTTGTATCCGCATTTTTCAGACAGGATTTCGGCTCATTATTGTTTCGGTCAGGGACATTTCGGCCGGGGATTTCTTTAGTGTCTAATATGGGATGGGGTTGGCTTCCCGGTAAAGAGAAGCATGAAGGAATACCAATGGAGGGTTTTGATAAGGGATATTTTGAATCAGGCCTCCTGCTGGATAATTTATTTTCTGCAAACTTCTTTAGCTATGGCCTTGGAGTATATTACAGGTATGGGCCATATTCTTTTTCAAAACCTGCCGACAATTTTGCGTATAAATTATCTGTCCGTATTAACCTTTAGCAGTGTATAATCTCAGGGACGCTTCATAACCCTGAAACCATTTCTGTTACTGCTTTCTGAAGCCTTTAGCTTTTTGTTTAATTCAATGTTTGCTTCAGAAGCGGAAGTGTTCCAGTTGCCTCCTTTATGTATTTTTGTATCTCTCTGATGATTGGAAACAGGATTGATTAGCGTGTCTTCATCTCCCGGGTATGGATCATCGGCATACCAGTCAAAGCACCATTCAGAAGCATTGCCAAGAATATCGTAGAGACCATTTGGATTCGCTGCTTTTGTACCTGGCTGATGTATACGGTTATCAGAGTTGCCTGCATACCATGCATGATCATCTAAGTTATAACTGTTTTCACTGAAAAACTCCGGGTCTGCAGCTAAATACCATTCTGCCTGCGACGGGAGCCTTCCTCCTGCCCATTGACAGTAGCTATTAGCACCATGCCACGTTACATTAGTTACAGGCATATCTTCATATCCATCCACCGGCGCAAATATCCCGTCATTATAAGTAATATTTGCAGTATCACTTAGGTAGATATATTTGATGTTTCCATAAAACCCTTTATTGTTTGCTTCTATATCATTAAGAAATTCAGCGTATTGTTGGGTAGTTATCTCGTATTTTGAAATTTGAAATTCATCCAGGGTGATGGTTTTATCTTTATAAGTAAATGTTTCTCCGGGTATTGTTTCAAATTCCAGGTCAGAAGGACTTGTTTCCGCGAGTGTTATATCGAGAGTAACCGATTCCTCCAGGGAAAGTAAAGACGAATCCGGCTCTTCTTCATCTTCAATATAATCTCTTGCTCCGAAGAAGTTCCAGTCTTTACCCTGGGGACTATTGTCATAATACTCCACGTTAATGCTTATCGTATGACTTCCCTCATTGTATTGCTCTGTTTCCAGGAAATATTTTATTGTGCTTACTTTTCCTTCTTTGACATCTATGATTGAATCATTAATAGCTAACTCTACTGTTTCTATCTTTCTGTATTCCGTAAAACCTTTCAATTGGGCAACAACCTGAACTTCAGCTCCATGAAATATTTGTTGTTCGTTTTGCGGATATTGAAAAATAATTTTGGGAGTTATGTTCGTTTCTTCCTCCATCTCACAAGAAAAAAAAGTTATTATAAACAAAGCTGTCAGGGCTTTTGAGAAACTGCTGAATTTTTTGAGTTGAATCATTCTTTTAAATTTTTGTTAGAATTGTATGATGCAATACAATCATAGTGCTAATATAAAAAAAGGATGTCTGAAAAGCTAACCTTTTACATCATTTGTTAGGTTAGCATTTCAGACATCCTTTTATTCTGTAATAATTCTGCTTATTTATTCAAAGAAAGCTTTCATTTTTTCAAAGAAGCTTTTATCTGTTTTTGAAGGATTGGGCTTGAAATTGGTTGAATTCTCCAGTTGCTCCATTATTTTCTTTTCTTCTTTTGACAATTCTTTTGGAACCCATACATTGATGTTAACCAGTAAGTCTCCTTTGCCATAACCATTGACTTCCGGCAGCCCTTTTCCTTTTAACCGGAGAATTTTTCCGGGTTGAGTTCCAGGCTCTATTTTAATTTTCACTTTTCCCTCAATTGTTGGCACTTCAGCCGGTCCGCCTAAAGCGGCTTTTGGGAAACTTATATAGAGGCCATAGATAAGATCATTCCCATCTCTTATAAGGTCAGGATGTTTTTCTTCTTCAATAAGAACTATCAAATCTCCATTAACGCCACCTCTGCGTGCTGCATTTCCTTTGCCGCTTACGGAGAGTTGCATACCTTCTGCCACTCCTGGTGGTATATTCAATGAAACTACCTCTGAACCTTTTACAATGCCTTCGCCGTTGCATTTGGAGCATTTGTTGGAAATAATTCTTCCTTCACCCCCACAAGTAGGACATGTTGATGTTGATTGCATCTGCCCCAGAAATGTGTTGGTTACTCTTGTTACTTGTCCTGTACCTCTGCAGGTGTCACAAGTACTGTAACCTGAAGATGCTCCTTTTTCTGCACCTGTTCCATTACAGGCATCACATGGGACATATTTATTTACTTTTATTTTTTTATTGACTCCGTGAGCAATTTCTTCGAGGGTTAATTTAACTTTGACACGCAGATTTGAACCCCTGCTTGTTCTTCTGCCTCGTTGTCCTGTGCCCCGGAAGCCTCCGAAATCTCCAAATCCGCCGAAAGCACTTCCAAAGCCACCACCAAAAATATCTCCGAATTGTTCAAAAATATCTTCAATGGTCATTCCACCACCAAAGCCGCCAGCACCTGCACCTGCTGAATCTTTAACACCAGCGTGTCCAAAACGGTCATATTTGTTACGTTTATCGGGATTACCAAGAACTTCGTAAGCTTCGGCTGCTTCTTTAAATTTTTTCTCTGCTTCTTTGTCACCCGGATTTTTATCCGGATGATATTTTAAAGCCATTTTTCTGTATGCCTTCTTAATTTCATCTTGTGATGCATCTTTCGAAACTCCGAGTATTTCGTAATAATCTTTCTGCGTTGCCATAAATTAGTTTTTGTTTTTGGCTGGTCTTATTCACCAACAACTACTTTTGAAAATCTTAATACCTTATTGTTCAAATAATAACCTTTCTGGACGACATCAACCACTTTACCTTTCATATCTTCGCTAGGAGCAGGAATTTTTGAAACAGCTTCATGTTTATCGGTGTTAAACTCTTCGTCTTTAGCTCCGATTTCTTTTACTCCTTTTTGCTCAAGAAGTTCCTTGAATTTGTTGTAGATTAAATGTATTCCCTCTTTTACTGCTTCAATATCCTCAGCTTCGTCAATCGACTGTAAGGCTCTGTCAAAATCATCCATTACAGGGAGCATACTCTGTAAAATATCTTCCCCTGCATTTCTGGAGAGCTCCATCTTTTCTTTAAGCGTTCTTCTCCTGTAATTATCGTATTCTGCTGTTAAACGTAAATATTTATCCTGTAATTCATTTAATTTCTCTTTATCTGTTTTTTCTTTTTGTTCTGATTTTTCCTTTTCAGCATCCTTTTGTTCTTCTTGTTTATCTTCTTGTTTTTTCTCTTTTTGGGAGCTTGCCTCTTTTTCTTGTTTAACCTTCTTTTTCTCTTCTTTTTTCTTTTTACTGTTTTCTTCCTTTTGCTGTTGCTGAGCATCTTCCTGCTTCTGTTCTTGTTCCTGTTCTTTCTGCTCTTGCTCCTTTTGTTTCTGTGTATCTTTTTCTTTGTCCTTCATTTTATCTTCTTGTTTCTTCATATGGTTATTTTTAATTTTTTAAAGGTACTATGGAACATACCATGGTAAAATAAACATTTCCTTTTGTGATATTACTATTTATTATATCATGGACGTTTCATATTGTTAATGTTGTTTTAGCTGATACAATTTTTATTACGTATTCTTCTTTTCATAGAATACCTCCAACTCCTAAAAGTTGTCAAATTATTTGCCAAAATATTTACAGAGGACAAAATGACACTACTAAAATTATTTCAGATGCAAATTTGGCAAAAAAATGTTTATATGCGTTGAATATCAGCGCCAATCGCATTAAGCCTGAGGTCTATCTGCTCGTATCCCCGGTCTATTTGTTCTATGTTGTGTATAGTGCTTTGCCCGTCGGCATTGAGTGCTGCAATTAACAGAGCCACGCCTGCCCTAATGTCAGGAGAAGTCATCTCTGTTGCTCTTAATTTTATTTTATGGTCTTGACCGATCACGGTAGCTCTATGAGGGTCACAGAGAATAATCTGGGCACCCATATCAATTAATTTGTCAACAAAAAAGAGCCTGCTTTCAAACATTTTTTGATGAATTAGGACACTTCCCCTGGCCTGGGTTGCCACAACAAGCATTACACTGAGCAAATCAGGTGTTAAGCCTGGCCACGGGGCATCTGCAATTGTCATTATTGAACCATCTATGAATGTTTCAATTTCGTAGTTTGCATGACTTGGTATGCTTATATCATCATTTTTCTGATGAATATGGATACCTAATCTTTGGAAAGCATTGGGGATTATACCCAGGTTTTCATAGGACACATTTTTTATTGTTATTTCGGAATGTGTCATTGCTGCCAGACCTATAAAGCTTCCAACTTCAATCATGTCGGGCAATATAGTATGGCTGCATCCGCTCATTTCTTTGACGCCTTCTATAGTTAAAAGATTAGAGCCTACCCCGGATATTTTTGCTCCCATTCTGTTGAGCATTTTGCACAACTGTTGAATATATGGTTCACAGGCAGCATTGTATATTACTGTTTTGCCTTCTGCTAAAACGGCAGCCATTATGATATTAGCAGTTCCCGTCACAGATGCTTCTTCAAGCAGCATTGAGCTACCTTTCAATTTTGTACTTTCTACTCTATAAAAATTTTCTTTATGAGAATATTTGAATTTTGCCCCGAGATTTTCAAATCCCTGGAAATGAATATCAAGTCTTCTTCTTCCAATTTTATCACCACCAGGCCGGGGAATATATCCTTTTCCAAAACGGGATAGCAATGGACCCATAATCATTATAGACCCTCTCAGACCTTCCGCCTGTTTGCTGAATTCTGCAGAATGCAAATAGTCGAAGTCAATGTTTTTGGCAGTTATCTTAAAAGTTCCTTTTTTTTCTTTTTCTACCTCAACTCCCAGGTTTTTTATCAGCTCTAAAAGTTTGTTGACATCCCGTATGTCCGGGATGTTGTGGATTGTTACAGTTTCGGATGTAAGTAATGAAGCGCAAATAACCTGTAGAGCTTCATTTTTAGCGCCCTGGGGATAGATTTCACCTTTTAGGGAACGGCCGCCATTAATTATGAATGATCCCATTTTGTGAGTTTTTCAGCGCTTTAGTTTTGATTATTATTGTTATAGTTGTTCTGTTTATTGCTCTGTTTATTACTTTGTTTATTGTTTTGTTTGCTGTTCTTTTTGTTACTCTTTTT
>JBKGZD010000040.1:0-17631 GCA_046545795.1 Bacteroidales bacterium
CTGTCCATTGGGATGCGATTAGATATTAGATATCCGGTGTTTGATACCGGCACAAGCGGGTGCCACGGTACCAGTTGTCATTCGGTTGTCATTCGGTTGTTATTCCTTTGTATTATCCACTGGCAGCACCTGAGTTGAATGGGCATAGCTGCGTAGCAGCGAAATGTCTATAGAAAATTTGTTTAGCACAATTTTATAAACCCCGGTAGGGGTGACATGTATAGCTATTTCACCTCTGGTTTTGTCGTTTTAATTAGTCGTGGATATCAAAATTTTATTCCAACGATGACTTTTTGTAAGGGGGGGGAAACTGGAATACTTCCCGGGTTATTTTTTCTTTCTGTTTATTTTTCTCAACCATCTGAATGCATAATTTTCCTCTTTAAATGTTTTGACTGGAACTTTAAATGGATTGGGCATCATTGATGCCATTTCAACGAAGATAGTGTTTTTCAGAATTCTTTCTTTATTCTTTAAAACAATTGCTAGTCCCAGCAATCCTTTATCTTTGCTTAGCAGATTAATTGCTTCATCAGTGTAAAAAAACGGGGTATTCAGACATATGCATATTCCATATTTTTTTAAGCCGGAATTTTCCATAACTTTTTGAAACTCTTTTATATTTTCTTCTGTTATTTCTATATTGTTTTTTGGTATGAATTTTAAGAGATTAGCTTCCCAAAGCTCAAGTATTCCGGAGCTTAATCTTGCGTTTTTTTTCTCTGATAAAATTTTTAATTCATTGGGGGTAAACATTCCTGTCAAAATTTTGTCTAAACAATTTAGCAAAAATCGATTATTTTAACAAATATTTTGAAACTAATATCGTTTATTTTACGTCAAACACTTTGTTAAAGAGCCCGCATTTAATATTAAATATAGCAAAACTTGTGTGTGCGATTTTCTAAATAAAAAAATGGTTAAAAAAAAGCAATAATAATACATAAAATATCACCATTTTTTATTTGTTTTGCTGAAATTGACTCATCAATAAATTGCATCCTCAAACTATTTATTGTGACTGTTTTAAAAAAATAATTTGCTTTAGATAAGGATAAATAAATGAATACAATAGACCAAAAATTAACCCTTCCCTTTCTGTTTAATGAATCTGTAAGGGAAAACGAGGATAGGCCAGCATTAGGATTTGCAGGTGGAGAATCAAAAAAATATAAAGACCTCAATACTGATGTTCTGGCACTTATGTCCATGCTTGAGACATTGAATGTTAAAGCAGGTGACAAGGTGGCTATTCTAAGTGCCAATATGCCCAACTGGGGAGTTGTTTATCTTGCTATTACCAGCATGGGTGCGATAGCGGTTCCTGTTTTGCCGGATTTCTCACCTACAGAAATAACTTCAATACTCCAACATTCAGAAACTAAGATAGCGTTTGTTTCTAAAAAACTAAGACAAAAAATTGATTGTGAGCAAATACAATCTCTGAAAAAGCTTATTGCTGTTGAAGATTTTTCAATTATTTCTGGAGGCCAGGATACACAATTTGAAAATGGCACAGAGCCAGTAAAGAATTATGAAGTGAATGAAGAGGATATTGCATCTATCATCTATACGTCAGGGACTACAGGTAAATCCAAAGGAGTAATGTTGACTCACAAAAACCTGACATACACCGCATTAAAAACCAAGAAGATACAGGATGTAATACCCGGAGACAGGATGTTGTCGATATTGCCCCTTTCACATACTTATGAAAATACCCTGGGTTTTATTTTGCCTTTAATTAGTGGAGCTGCAGTTTATTATTTAAGCCAGGCTCCCACGCCTTCAGTCTTAATTCCTGCACTTAAGAAAGTAAAACCTACACTCATGTTGTCGGTGCCTCTTGTAATTGAGAAAATTTACAAAAACAAGGTGCTCCCAACTTTCAAAAAGAATAAGGCTCTAGAATTACTTTATGCAATCCCAGTTACAAGGAAACTCTTAAACCATGCAGCAGGCTCAAAGTTAAAAGAAACATTTGGGGGAGAACTGAAATTTTTTGGTATTGGTGGAGCTAAATTGAATAAACATGTAGAGCGGTTTCTTAGAGAGGCAAAATTCCCTTATGCCATTGGATATGGTCTGACTGAAACTTCTCCATTACTTGCAGGGTGTAATCCTCAATCTACGTTGCTCCAGTCTACCGGAAAAACTCTTGAAGGTGTTGAAGTGAAAATTCATAATCCGGATCCGGCTACAGGCGAGGGTGAAATCTGGGCCAGAGGACCAAGCGTAATGAAAGGTTATTACAAGGAGCCTGAACTGACCGCCGAAGTTTTTACCGAAGATGGTTGGTTTAAAACAGGTGATTTGGGTGTTTTCGATAATCAGAATAATTTATTTATAAAAGGACGGTTAAAGAATATGATTGTCGGAAATTCAGGTGAAAATATATATCCGGAGGATATTGAAATGGTTATTAATAATTTCCGGCATGTAGTAGAATCTATTGTTACTGAAAAGAAGGGAAAGATTGTTGCTTTGGTACATTTTAACATGGATGAAATTGAGCAAAAGTACCAGGAATTTAAAGGAGAAGTGGCAAATTATTTTGATAATAAGCTTGATGAGTTAAGAAATGAACTACATTCTTATATTAACTTCAGAGTAAGTCGTTTTGCCCGTGTTCAGCAAGTTTTTATTCAGAATAAACCTTTTGAAAAGACGCCTACCCAGAAGATAAAGAGATTTTTATATAAGTAAATTAACAAAAACCCCGGTATTTAGCCGGGGTTTTTTGTCTCTGTTTGATGGTTCATTAAAATACTTTCATATCTTCCGGATCTGTTATTTTCTCGCAATAATGACATTTTAAGGTTACCTTATCTGAATTTTTTGGTTGCACAAAAAATACTGTTTTTACATTGTCATTGTTTGTGATACAGTTTGGATTTCCGCATTTAGCAATTCCCTTAATTTTTTCCGGAACAGTTACTTTCTTTTTTTCAGTCACTTTGAAATCGTGAATAATGTTTAATTTGGCATGCGGTGCAATCAAGGCTATTTTATTGATGTCTTCATCTTTGAAATAAACCTCGGATAATTTTATAATTGCTTTAGATCCATGTTTTTTGCTTTCTAAATTGGTTCCAAATGTTATTTGGTTTTTTATTTTTTCCAATCCTAACATTGAAATAACTTTGAAAAGGTGTTGAGCTGGAACGTGATCAATAACAGTCCCGTTTTTTATAGCGCTTACTAATAGTTTATCTTTATTGTCTGTCATATCTGTTGGATTATTTATTTAAGACCTAAAATTAGTGATATTATTGCCATTCGGGTATAGACGCCGTTAAGAGCTTGCGGGAAATAATATGATTTTTTGTTATCGTCTACATCTTCATGAATTTCATTCACTCTTGGTAAAGGGTGTAAGATTTTCAGATTGTCTTTGGTATTCTCTAACATGCTGTTTCTTAATACGTATGAATTTTTAGTTTTTTCATATTCCATTGGGTCTGAAAATCGTTCTCGTTGTATTCGAGTCATATACACAATATCCATATTTTCTATTACTTCATCGAAGTCTGTATATTCTGTGTAATTCAAGCCTAATTCATCCAGGTAAATTTTGTATTCTTCAGGCATCCTGAGCTCTTCAGGGGAAACAAAGTGGAATGTAGTATTAAACTCTGACAAGGCCATTAGGAGAGAATGTACTGTTCTTCCATACTTCAAATCACCTACCAGGCAGATATTCAGGTTTTCCAGGGTGTTTTGTGTTTTCCTTATAGAATACAGATCCAGTAAAGTTTGAGTAGGATGTTGATTGGCTCCGTCTCCTGCATTGATTATGGGGACATCAGCTACTTCGCTGGCAAATCTTGCACTTCCATCTATTGGATGCCTCATAACAATAAGATCGCAGTAATTATTCACTGTTTTGATTGTGTCTTTCAGAGATTCCCCTTTCTGGACGCTGGAACTATCCTTGCTGGCGAATCCGATTACTTTACCGCCCAGGCGGTTGATTGCACTTTCGAAACTTAGTCGTGTACGGGTTGATGGCTCAAAAAAAAGGGAAGCAATAACCTTCCCTTCTAAAATATTCTGAACAGGTTGCTGTTCAAATTCTTCTGCCACATCCAGTAAGCGAATGATTTCTTCTTTCGAATAGTCGTTGATGGAAATTAAGCTTTTGTTTTTCATCAGTTAAAAGAATTTTAAATAAAAATACGTACTTACTAAAAAAATATTGAATGTTTGATAATCAAAATAATAACAATTTATTAACTTTTTTTCTTCATTACATGTATACCGTTTTGTTTGCTTTT
The DNA here is from genome assembly GCA_046545795.1 of Bacteroidales bacterium. Taxonomy (GTDB): domain Bacteria; phylum Bacteroidota; class Bacteroidia; order Bacteroidales; family UBA12077; genus JAGXLC01. The sequence goes on from JBKGZD010000040.1 coordinate 4,278, forward strand.
GTGATTTTAATTCCCTTTGATTGTTTTATCCTATTTATTAGGTTTTCCTGGTTTTTTTTCCTGATTCCTAATGTAAATGTGCAATAAGACTGAAAATCTTTATCCAGAATTTTCAGGCTTTCATCATGTATTATTTTCATCACTTCGTTCATTCTATCGTAATCAAATTCAATAATAAATATTTCCCCCACAGTTCTTTTTATTATTGTTGTTTTCTTAATGGCTTCTTCAGCTGCTGTTTTATATGCTCTTATCAGTCCGCTTGTTCCTAGTTTTGTTCCTCCAAAATATCTAACAACAATGATGATTATGTTAGTAAGATTATTAGCCAGAATCTGTCCATATATGGGTTTGCCTGCGGTTGAAGAAGGTTCACCATCATCATTCATTCTGAAAATTTCTTTGTTTATGCCCAGCCTGTAAGCATAGCAATGGTGTCTGGCATTGTGATGTTCAGCCTTAATATTATCAAGTATAGTTTTAATATCCTCTTCTTTTTCTACTGGTTCAGCATATCCAATAAATTTGCTTCCTTTTTCTTTATAAAGTCCCTCGCCGGCTTTATTTATGGTTAGAAATTCGTCTTGCTCCATTCCATGTTTATTTTATTGGATATAAGTTAAAATATAAATTGATATTATTGAGAATATAACGCCTATCCAGTTCATTCGCGTTAATTTTTCTCTGAATACAAGCAATCCTATTATTACGGAAAGACTTACAATTCCTATATGATTAACTCCAAACACAATAGAGCCATCCAGAGTCTGGCCGCTGCTTAGTTTATGATTTAAGGCCAGGATAAGAAAATATATTGACCCGTAATTGCCTAATCCTAATAAAGTTCCCCACATAAGGGTGCGGGGGTATAACATTGTTTTAAAATTATTGTTTCTGATTATATTGGTTACGAGGCCGATTATAGCTGCTATCGAAAACAACACTGCTGCAAAAAGTGTAGAAGTACCGTTGTCAATGTATTTATATTGCGCCAGTTTTATGATAGAGTCAATCACTCCCATTCCGATAAAAAGAATTACCGGGAGATACAGATATTTTGGGTCAAAGTCAATTTTTCTTTTCCTGTAAATGGTAAGAAAAACTGATAAAACAGCAAGAGTAATTCCGGAACCTTTCAGCAAGGTAAGATGATCAGTGGGATCATACCAGAGGGAGAAGCTGATGGGAATTATAACCGACATCTTTGAAGCCACAGTAGTGACAGCTATTCCTACTTTTTGCGATGATAGTCCAATAACTACAAACCCCATGATGAATAAGACTCCTATTGTAACCGCGTATGGGAACCAGGGAGTTTTATGGAGAGGAAAAAAATCAGGATTGTAATCGCTTATGGCATATCCCAGGGCAGAAGCTACAATGTAGTTGATGATAATAATATCGAAGTTATTGATTTTGTATTTGTCAGCGTATTTAAAAATGACAAATAGAGAGGTAGAGCTTAAGATACTAAGAAGTAGGTAGATCATTTACCTTTTATAATTTAAAACCGGGCAAAAATACATTCATTATATTGAAAAAAAAAGCAGGTTTTTGTGAAATAAACCTGCTTTTTCTCATATATCTGTAAATATACATAGTTTTTAAATTTTAAGCTTTTTTTCAATATTTTCTATGGTAACTTTGAATCTTTTGTCTGTATCCATAAGATTATTAACTGTTTTACAGGCATGGAGTACAGTTGCATGGTCTTTCCCTCCAATTTGCGATCCTATTGATGCAAGAGATGACTTTGTAAGTGATTTTGAGAAGAACATTGCAATTTGTCTTGCCTGCACAATTTCCCGTTTTCTGGTTTTAGAATGGAGTTGTTCCGGGTTAATATTAAAATAATCGCACACTATTTTCTGGATATAATCCACAGAGATTTCTTTTTTAGAATTTTTGACCAGCTTATCTATTACATTTCTCGCTAATTCTATTGTAATCTCTTTTTTGTTAAGTGTTGACTGAGCCAGTAGTGAAATCAGTGCACCTTCAAGTTCACGGATATTTACAGTAATATTGGAAGCTATATATTCTACTATATCTTCATTTATATCAATTCCGTCGTGATAAATTTTATGCTCCAGGATTTTCATTCGTGTTTCAAAATCAGGTGCTTGAAGGTCTGCGGATAAACCCCATTTAAAGCGGGAGAGTAATCTTTGCTCAATACCCTGCATTTCAATAGGGGGCTTGTCTGAAGTCAGTATGAGCTGTTTGCCAGTCTGATGTAAATGGTTGAATATGTGGAAGAATATATCCTGGGTTTTTTCTTTACCTGCCAATTCATGTATATCATCAATGATAAGTACATCAATCATTTGATAGAAATGGAGGAAGTCATTTTTGTTATTGTTTCTTATCGATTCGACAAATTGAGTTTGAAATTTATTTGCATTAACATAAAGCACTGTTTTATCTGGAAACTTTTCCTTTACTTTAATGCCAATAGCCTGGGACAGGTGCGTTTTTCCCAGTCCGGAATCACCGTAGATGAAGAGAGGGTTAAAAGCTGTACCACCGGGTTTATCTGCCACGGCTTCACCTGCAGACCTTGCCAGCCTGTTGCAATCACCTTCTATGAAGTTTAAAAAAGAGTTATCCGGATTGAGTCTTGGGTCAACATGTAATTTTTTGATACCGGGAATTACAAATGGATTTTTTATGGTGTTTTCTTCTGTTTTTAATGGTACGGATACCGGTTTGTTTTTTAATTCTGTTTTGTTGTTGGTTGGAAATCTAACCGTATAGGGATTTTGAGCTGTGTTGTTTTCCATTACAACACTGTACTCTAGTTTAGCATTTGTTCCTAGCTCTTTTTTGATTGTTTTGCGGAGAATATCAATATATTGCTCCTCAAGATATTCATAGAAAAAAGGGCTAGGCACCTGAATGGTTAATACATTATCCTTTATTCTTAAAGGAACAATGGGTTCAAACCAGGTCCGATAGCTAATTGCCGGAACATTGTCTTTGATAATTTTTAAGCAGCGGTTCCAAACTTCAACATGTCTATTGTCGTCCATTTATTCTCAATCCTTTAAGTTTTTGACATTAATTTTTTGCTCTCTAACAAATTTGTAAAAAAAATCGTTAAAAAAAAATTAAAATTTCCTTGTATTTCTAAATAAGATTGTATTCAATTTTCAGTCAATTATATAAAAATTTAAATTTATTATATTTTTTTATTGCGCACATAATCAGGTGGTTACTCTTTAGATTTCTTAATAAATTGTTAACTAAAAATTTACTGAATATTAATTAAAGATGAAATTCGATTACCTGCTTGAATTTAATCTTTGATTAAATAAAAATAATAACCCCTATTTGTTTTTACCAAATACAGAAATATTGATATATCTTTTTGGATTCTCTTTTATATCTTCTAATAGTTTATTCAGGCTTGAAGATGTTTCGTTAAGATTATTGTAAAGCGAATCATTCTTCATAAGTTTTCCTGCAGAGCCTTTACCTTCCTGAATATATGCAAGGATTGAATCCGTGGAAGCTAAGGTATGTTCAAGGTGTTTTATCGTATTACCCAGGTTAGCATCTTCAAGAGAATCAGAAATGCTTGAAAAATTATTCAGGGTATTATTTATAGACTCTTTGTTTTTTGACAGAGAAGTGACCAGGGAATCTGAATTTCTTATGATGCTTGAAATGTTATCGTTATTGTCATTTATGAGGTGTTCAAATTTTTCGGAGGATGATTTAAGGCTATTGGAAGTTGAGTTGATATTGTGTACGCTGTGCCTAATGTCTTTACGGGTTTGGTTATCAAAAATGCTCAAAACACTGTCAATTGTTGTTATGAGATTTTCAGTTTTTGTTTTGATGGGTTGAATTTCCTGCTCTAATTGTTTTGCTAGGTCTTGTTTATAATGAGAAGGTATTGTATCTCCTGGTTCATAGTATGTTTCTTTATCGGTAAAATCTAATTGCATTGCCTTTGTCCCCATTAAGTCATCACTATAAATAATAGCCCTGGAGTTTTTTGGAATTTTAATATTTCCACTCAGAGTAAACCGAACAAGTATTTTCTTATTATTTTTGCCTGTTAAGCTGAGGTTTTCAACCATTCCTATTTTGAATCCATTCATATATACGTGGCTTGCCTTTTCAAGACCTCCTATCTCATCATAAAGTGCATAGTATGTTGAGGACCTGGAAAAAATATCTTTTCCCTTTAAAAAATTGATGCCCCAAACCAGCAGGGCAATAAGAAATGCGGCGATTAATCCTATTTTTAATTCTTTTGACATTATTGGTTAATTTTCTTTTTGGCTTAGCGCTTTTTTTACTGAGATGATTTGATTGTTTTTGTATGCAACTACAAATGCTCCAGGGAAATCCTCCTGTATTTCTTCTTTGTATTTTACAGCCTCTTCATAATTGTCATAATTTCCTACCGTGTATTTATAGTTATCTTCGTCTTTATGTACTTCGACATTTTCATGGTTCTTAAAAAAATCAGCATCTGTTGAGATTTTATTAACTGATGCTGCAATCTGGAGTTTATAAGAAATTGAATCGTTCTTTTTTTTGGTGTTAGGGTATTCGGCTAGTTTAACATTGTTTTCTTCAGCGTTTTCTTTATATTGTTTAAAGGCTTTAAAAATTGAAGCTGCGATTTTTTCTTTTCCTTTGTCTGAATTCAGGTAATTTTCTTCTTCTGGGTTTGAAATAAAGCCTGCTTCAACCAACACTCTTGGCATAGTAGTTTTATAAAGTACAAGAAAACCTGCTTGCTTAACTCCTCGGTTATTCATTTCTGTTTCAGCTTCAAAATTGTCCTGAATTGATGATGCAAAATTCAGGCTTTGTTTCAGATAAGCGTCCTGCATAAGAGAAAAGATTATATATGATTCTGCAGATTGAGGGTCAAAGCCTTCATACTGCTCATCATGGTCTTCTTCATACAAAATGGCTGCATTTTCTTGCTTTGCGACTTCCAGGTTACTTTGATTTTTGTGGATACCCATTGCAAAAGTTTCTGTTCCGCTTGCAAGGCGACTGGGGTTTGCATTTACGTGAACCGAGATAAACAGGTCTGCATTGTTTTTATTTGCCGTCTCTGCTCTTTCGTACAAGGGGATTAAAGTATCTGTTTTCCTGGTAAAAATAACTTCAATGTCAGGAAAATTTTCTTCGAAATATTTTCCAAGCCTTAGGGCAATATCAAGAACAATATCCTTTTCCATGCTGTAAACACCTCGCGCTCCTGAATCACGACCTCCATGCCCCGGATCAATTACCACCGTTTTAATACGGTAATTTTCATCTTCTTGCCCGTATAGTTTTGTGTGGACAAAGAAAATAAGGGGTATAACCAAAAAGATGATTGTTTGGTGTAGTTTGGCATGAAATTTTTTATAGTTCATATTATTGAAAATAATATTTTCATTAGCTTTGACGCGTAATTTATTATTTAATGCAAAAATAGCATAATAGAAATTGATATTAAAATTAGATCGAAATATTTTTAAAACCTTTTTATGGGTTTCTTTATTGTTGTTAGTAAGAATAAATAACGCAGAGGGCAATATTTTTACTGGGGCTGTATCTTCTTATCAAGTTTCTGATACAACTCTTCCGGCAGAACAGGAGCGTACAGATACTATTAAACAAGAGAAAGAGGATTCTTCTTCTGATTTTATTCAGACTGAAGTTGACTATACAGCTGAGGACTCTATAGTAATGTCAAGAAGTGATAATAAGATTTATTTATATAAAAATGCTGAGGTTAAGTATGGGAATATTGAATTGGTTGCGGATTATATTGAATACAACCAGGATTCGAGTACTCTTTTTGCAAAAGGAATGAAAGACTCTACCGGGAAAGTAGTTGGGAAGCCTGTCTTTAAAGATAAGGATAAAACTTATGATGCAGAAACAATTCGTTATAATTTCAAGACACAGGAAGGATATATTAAACATGTTGTTACTGAAGAACAAGAAGGTTTTCTGCATGGAGAAACAACAAAAAAACATGAAAATAAGCATTTTCATTTTAAAGATGGAAAGTATACCACCTGTGATAAGGAGCATCCGGATTTCTATGTTAATATCACAAAGGGAATAGTTGTACCTAATGAGCGGATTGTTTCCGGGCCGGCTTATCTTGTAATTGCTGATATACCATTGCCTTTGATACTGCCATTTGGATATTTCCCCATTCAGCAGAAACAAACTTCCGGGATAGTTATGCCATCCTATGGAGAAGAGAGTACCCGGGGATTTTATCTTAATGATCTTGGTTATTATTTTGGTATTAGTGACAAGATGGATTTAAAAGTTAGTGGTGAAATTTATAGTTTGGGTACATGGGGTGTGAATTTAAAATACAGGTTAATGGAACGGTATAAATATACCAGTAACCTGGACGTTGATTTTAAACATCTTATACAGGGTGATAAGGGTTCACCGGATTATGTTTCCTCAAAGGATTATTCAATAAGATGGTCGCATAGCCAATCTTCAAAAGCACATCCTTATCGTTCTTTCAATGCCAGCGTGGATTATTCAACCACTGCTTATGATAAAACTCATAGCAGGGATATGGATCAATATACCAGCAATACAAAGTCTTCAAGCATATCATATTCAAGGAAGTGGCCGGACAGTCCTTTTAGTTTAAATGCGAAATTAAGGCATAGTCAGAATACGAAGAACCAAATGGTTGATTTGACTCTTCCAAACATGTCGTTTAGTATGTCCAGGCAATATCCTCTGAGACAACTTAATAAATCCGGCAGGTCGAAATGGTATGATGATTTACAGGTTAGTTATAGTGCAGATTTGGAAAATAAGATTCGTAGACCGGATTCATTGTTGTTTGAAGACACAAAGTTTTCTGATTTCAGAAGCGGATTTCGACACAAGGTTCCGGTTTCTTTAAATTTTAAGTTTTTTAAATACCTTAATGTGACCCCAAATGTGAATTACCAGGGTGTTTTATATCCACGATATATAGAACGTTCCTGGGATCCTGAAAGTGAAAGTGTTGTTACTGATACGATAGAGAAATTTCGTTATGCACAGTCACTTGAACCCTCGTTGTCAATGGGTCTCAGCCCGAAATTTTTCGGAATGTTTACTTTTAACAAGGAAGATTTTAAAATTCAGGCTGTGAGGCATGTTCTAACTCCTTCTGTAAACTTTAGTTTTAAACCAGACCTTGGGGATATGACAGCAGGGTATTATGATACCCATCAAAGTGATACTACTGGTGAAATTGATGAGTATTCCATTTTTGACGGCCAATTATACCGTCCCCCTTCACCTCCCGGAAGATCGGGTAATATTAACTTTGGACTGGATAATAACCTTGAGATGAAAGTGCGCTCTGATAAAGATGGCGAAGAAGAATTAAAGAAGATTACTATTCTTAAAAGCCTGAATTTTCGATCTAGTTATGATATTTATGCAGACTCGCTGAATTGGTCTGATATACGTTTTACTGGGCGTACTTCCTTCTTAGATAATAATATTAATGTCAATTTTAGTGGTAATTTAGATCCATACGCCATTAATAGTGATGGCGACGTAGTAGAAAGGGCACAGTTTTCTGATGATGGCCGTTTAGCACGCTTAACAAGGTTTAATACATCCGTAAACATGAATCTTCGTCCTGATGGAGGAGGAGGCGATGATGGAAGCAGCCAGCAGGGAAATGGGCAAGATCAGGGTGGTCCAACTCCAAATGGGCGATATGATTATTTTGATGTTCCCTGGAATATCAGTATTGGATACAACTTTAATTATTCCAAACCTGCTTTTGAATCCAAGATTACTCAAACTATTAAAGCATCAGGGGATTTTAGTCCGACAGACAAATGGGATGTTTCATTTTCAACTCATTATGATTTTGAAGCGAAAAAGTTTTCTGCTACTAATATAACGATTTCACGAGACCTCCACTGCTGGACAATGACATTCGACTGGATACCCTTCGGTGAAAGGAAAAGCTACTTCTTTGAAATAAGAGTTAATTCTTCAGTTCTTGAAGATCTCAAATTGAAGAAGAGAGATACATGGTATGATAATCTATAACTTTTTTGGTTAATTGGTGAAGTGGTTGATTGGTTAATTAGCTTTTTAAACTCCTAACAGTTAAAGCATTTCTTTCTTCTGAATGCGCCTGATTAGTAGGTGAGGGAGCTAAAGATTGTGATCTGCTGCCTGTTCTTATGGCAACAAAATATAAAAACTTTATAACGATTTTTCATAGAAACTGAGAGGAGATTCAAATAAATCAGGATTGATTGGTTCTCGTTGAGTAAAGCCCAGATTCTTATAAAATTCATGGGTGTTTTCTTTTGTTGAAAGTGAGCTGAATTTGATTGATGAATAGTTATTTTCTTTTGCATAATTGTCAATAAAGTCTTTCAGAGAGGAGATCAACTCATCATTCACCCAATTTGGAGCTATTGCTATTCTTTTAATAAATAGTGTTTTGTTATTATCTTCGGACCAGTTAATTTTTGTAAAACTTTCAGGTTGATTTCTGGTAAAAGAAAAAGTTCCTACGCTTATTCTTTGGTGTGTAATAAGATAAAAATGGTTGTTTTCCATTTCTTCTTTTAATTCATTATAATTTGGTATAGGCGGCCTCCAAAAATTTTCCACCAGGGTGTCATTATCATATGAAGATTTAATAATAAATAAAGCTTCAATTATGTTAGATTCAGTAGCGGCGTGAATTTTCATATGGTTATTTTTAATTTTTCAAAGGTCATATGGAAAATATAGATGTTAAAACAATTATTATGGTTTGAGGTTTAATAATTATTTTCTGCCTGTTTGTTTCATTCCTTCAGATAATTGGATTATGAGCTAAAATAATATATTTTCAACAAATTTAAAATTTTTATTTTTGATAAACTATTCAATGAATAAATTGTGAATTATGAGGTTAGCGATTGGTGATATTCATGGCTGTTTTAAAACTTTCAGAAAATTGATTGAGGATATCATTCAATTGGGTAAAAGCGATACACTGTATTTAGTTGGTGATTACATTGACAGAGGCCCGGAGAGCATGAGAGTAGTAGATTATATAATTCAATTAAAGGATGAAGGTTACAATCTTCAACTGGTACGGGGAAATCATGAAGAAATGTTGATAGATGCATATAACGATCAATCCCCTGAGAATTTTATGTTGTGGATGATGAATGGCGCTGAGAGCACATTGCAGAGTTATGATATTGCTTCCTATTCTGTGATGGGGAGTGCCAGCTTGAACGAATTACCGGAACATCATACAAGTTTTTTAAAAAAATTACCCTATTATATAATGTTAGATGATTTTATTATTGTCCATGCAGGAATAAATTTTGAAGCTGAAGAGCCTTTTTCTGATTATCGTTCAATGGTTTGGTGTCGTGATTGTGAAAACGATTTAATAAAATCAGAGAATAGAATAGTGATTCACGGACATACACCAACCCCGTCTGAAGAGTTAAAGTTTCATGATAACCTGGATAAAGAAAAGCAAATTAATCTGGATACAGGCTGTGTTTATAAAACCTTCACCGGTATGGGAAATTTGACAGCAATGGATTTGGATTCTTTCCAGATTTATGATGCAGAAAATATCGACTTTTAATTATAATTTTTGTATAAACCATCAGTTATTTCTTGTAGGTGGAATAATTCGGCTAGAAAATAATCCCATGCATAACGAATTTACCTTGAGTAATAATTATCTTTGAGAATAATCGCATATATAGCAAAATAAATAAAATACAGGTATAATGATTGGTAGTAATTCAAATAAAAGATTTATAAACAGGGAGATAAGCTGGTTGGCTTTTAACGAAAGAGTTTTACAAGAGGCCGAGGATAAGACAAATCCTCTTGTTCAAAGGCTGCGTTTTTTGGGGATTTTTTCCAATAACCGGGATGAGTTTTTTCGTATAAGAGTGGCAACAGTTCGAAGACTAGCGGCATTAAGGGGGAAGAAGAAATTGCTGGGGGGGAAAACGCCACAGGAATTATTAAAGAAAATTCAGGCTACTGTTGTTAAGCAGCAGGAAAAATTTGAATATATATATAGAGAACTTATTAAGGAATTAGGCACTTATGGGATATATGTGGTGAATGAAACCCAGTTAACAAAAGAACAAGGTGAATTTGTAGAACAATTCTACCAGGACAAGATACGCCCTATATTGGTTCCGATAATGCTCCAACAGGCAAGACAATTTCCATATCTTAAAGATAAGCCTATATATTTTGCGGTAAAATTAACAAAGCACAATGATAATTCTAAGCCTCAATATGCCTTATTAGATTTGGCTACGGAAATACTGCCCCGCTTTGTTGTATTGCCTCAGGTTGGCAAAAAGAAATATATTATTATTCTCGATGATATTGTAAGATACTGCTTAAATGATATTTTTTCTTTCTTCAATTATGATAAAATTGAGGCTTATACTATTAAAATCACAAGGGACGCTGAATTGGATATTGATGATGATATTTCAAAGAGTTTTATGGAAAAAATTTCGTTGAGCCTGGAAAAAAGAAAAAGAGGACAGCCTGTTAGGTTTGTATACGATTCTGCAATGCCGGCAGATTTATTAGAATACTTCAAAAGAAGAATGAAATTCACAAAAGAGGATAATGTAATAGCCGGGGGACGATACCATAATTTTAAAGATTTTATTGATTTTCCGAATATTGGTCCATCTTACCTGGAGAACAAAACTAAGTCCCCTGTCCCTGCAATGTATTTCAGACGTCATCACAGCATTCTCCAGGAAATAAAAAAAAGGGATCATATACTGCATTATCCTTACCAGTCATTTCATTACTTTGTGGATATGTTAAGAGAATGCGCTATTGATCCAAAAGTAACTACAATTCAGATAACACTCTATAGAGTTGCAAGAAAATCTGTAGTCATTAACTCATTGATAAATGCCGCGAGAAACGGGAAAAATGTGGTTGTTGTAATCGAACTGCAAGCTCGTTTCGATGAAGAAGCTAATATTTATTGGTCGAACCGGTTGCAGGAGGTGGGGGCCAAAGTAATTCATGGTATTCCCGGATTGAAAATTCATTCAAAACTGCTTCTTGTTACCCGACAGGAGGGTAGAAGAAAGGAACACTATGCGTATATAGGAACTGGTAATTTCCAGGAAAGAACAGCGCAAATATATTGTGATGAAGGTCTTTTTACATACAATAAAAAAATTACCTCAGATGTGGTTAAGGTATTTGAGTTTTTTGACAGGAATTATAAACAGCATATTTTTAATCACATCATTCTTTCCCCGTTTGCAACCAGGGAGCATTTTGTATATCATATTGACAAAGAAATAAAAAATGCAAAAAAGGGAGATAAGGCTTTGATGATTCTCAAAATAAATAGTCTTGTTGATGAGGGAATGATGGATAAATTATACGAGGCAAGCCAGGCGGGTGTGAAAATCAGACTGATCATTCGCGGTGTTTGTTCACTCAAACCAGGAATAAAAGGATTAAGTGAGAATATTGAAGCCATAAGTATTGTGGATAAATTTCTTGAGCACTCCAGAATTTTCTATTTTTATAATGGGGGTAAGGAATCGGTGTATATCTCTTCAGCAGACTGGATGGTCAGAAATCTTGACAGAAGAATAGAAGTCACAGCTCCCATATATGATTCAGAAATAAAAAAAGAACTTTTGCAAATGCTTGATATTCAATGGAAAGATAATGTAAAAGCCCGCTTATTAGATGATAAGCAAGACAATAAATATGTCAGCAATAATGAAAAGCCAGTTAGAGCGCAAGATGATTTCTATTATTATTTGAAGAGGCGTTATAATCATCTTCAAAAAAAATATGGGAAGTAAAATTTATGAGTGAGAAATTGGTTGAAGTAACACGGAATAAAGTAGCAGAATGTATTCACAGGGGGGATATTGCAATAGTGGATGTAGACGGCAACTTAGTGAAATATACCGGGGATATTGAGAAATATACTTACATGCGTAGTGCTGCCAAACCTCTTCAGGCTATGAATGTAGTAATTAGCGGAGCTGATGAAGAATTTAATTTTTCAAGTGAGGAAATAGCCATTATGTGTGCTTCTCATTATGCTGAAACGGAACACCTCCAGGTTGTAAGGCAAATCCTGGATAAAATCAATCTTGATGAAAAGTCTATTCTTGCGGGTAAATCCAAACCTTTGAGTAAAAAAGTAGCTTTTGAATATGCCTGGAAGAATTTTGAAGATAATGTTTTGTTTAATGATTGTTCAGGTAAACATGCAGGGGTTCTGGCCGTTTGCAGGCATAAAAATTATACGTTAAATGATTATATTTCAGAAGCGCATCCTGTGAATCAAGAGATACTTGAAATTATAAGTACGATGACAGATTATGACAAAGACAGTATAGCAACAGGAATTGATGGCTGCTCATTACCGGTACATGCTATGCCTCTTCATAGCATGGCCAGGGGATATGCAAATCTGTCAAATCCGCAAAATCTGAAACAAGGGTATGCTCATGCTGCCAGGCGCATTTCTGATGCCATGGTTGAGAACCCTTTTATGATAGCAGGCACTGATGGCTTCTGTACTGATTTGATAGCAAATACCAATGGCAAACTAATCGGTAAAATAGGTGCTGAAGGAGTTTATTGTGTCGGAATCAAAGATAAGGGTATTGGTATAGCTGTAAAGATCGAGGATGGACTAATGGACATTTTACCGCCTGTAGTTATGAAAGTACTTACCGATATGGAGATACTGAATGACAATGAAAGAAAAGCATTGGAAAATTATAGCATAATGAGCAATCATAATGATATTGGGACTGTTGTAGGTGAGATAAAGCCATGTTTTAACTTAAAACAAAAAAGTTATTGATGTAAAAAGCAAAAGAGCAGTTTATATAAAAAGGTGAAGTTACTCTAAGAATGTTTGGGACATTTTAAATAAATGCTTTATGGGAAAAGAGGAACAACTGATTCATTTATATACCGGTTCACAGATCAATGCTATATCAATTAAAGAATTTCTTCAGGAAAATGGTATAGTATCTTTTGTCCGCAACGATCATCATTCAGGGAATCTGGCCGGTTTCGGCGCTGCCTTGCCTGATAGCGGAACCAGTTTGTTTGTTAAGAAAAAAGATTATATGGAAGCCAATGTATTGGTCAATCGTTATATTGATTCAATTTTCGGTTCAATAGACTAATTTCGATATAGAGCTTGCTGAAAAAGCCTTAGATTTTCGAAACCTTTCCGGTCAGGTGTGCACGTAAACAATGAGAGAAGCACTTTCAAGTGGGTGAGTTAAACCGCAGACAAACCAAACCCCAACCGGTTTTCCATTTTTCTAAAAGT
>JBKGZD010000041.1:0-17553 GCA_046545795.1 Bacteroidales bacterium
GTATCCGGCATCTGGTAACCGGTATCCTGCATCTAACATCTATCCGTATTCCAGGGCAAAAATATCAGGAGAAGGTTACACCTTATTATAAAAAAGACTAAGTTTTCCCTTCTTTTCTAAGGTCTCTAACAGTCTTGGCCAAGGTAGTTGCAAAGACAAAGCTATTAAGCTCCTCATTTTCTGAACTAAGAATTTCCTCTTTTGTTCCTTCCCACCATTTTTCACCTTCATGGATAAAAATAATATTCTCACCAATTTCCATCACTGAATTCATATCGTGGGTATTGATAATGGTTGTTGTGTTAAAATCCTTGGTAATGCTTTTAATCAATTTGTCTATTCTTATTGCAGTTTTCGGGTCTAATCCGGAAATTGGTTCATCAAAGAAAAGGTATTTCGGATTCAGTGCAATAGCCCTTGCTATGGCAACCCTTTTCTGCATTCCGCCACTTATTTCTGCCGGATACTGGTGGTTGGCATTTTGGATATTCACTCTTTCCAGGCATTCGTTCACGCGGTTTAATTTTTCGGTCTCTGTCATTTCTGTAAACATTTCAAGGGGGTACTTAACATTTTCTTCAACCGTGGCGGAATCAAACAGAGCTCCTCCCTGGAAAACCATACCTATATTTTTCCGTATTTCTTTTTTCTTTTTAAAATCCAACTCATTAAAAATAATATCATCATAGTAAATTTTCCCTCGATCTACCTCCAGTAAGCCTACAATAGATTTCAGCAGAACTGTTTTTCCTGAGCCACTTTGTCCGATAATAAGGTTTGTTTTTCTTTCTTCAAATTCAACAGAAATATCTTTCAGCACTTCAACCTTATTGAAAGCTTTGTATATGTTTTCAACTTTAATCATGTCAGAAGGAGTTGGGTTAGTATGTAGTTAAAAATAAGGACAATAATACTGCTGTCTACAACGGCACGTGTACTCATTTTCCCTACCTGGAGAGCTCCGCCATAGGCATAATATCCTCTATACGCGGACACGGAGGTAATCAGAAAACCAAAAATAGCTGCTTTTATAAGTGTATAAGTCACATAATAAGGTATAAAAGCATATTTTATTCCATAGAGATAGTCCTGAGAGCTTACCACACCGGTCAAAACACCTCCCAGCCAGCCACCGAACAATCCAATAAAAATACTCATGATCGTCAGGAAGGGCAGAAAAAAGACGGCTGCAACTATTTTTGGCATAATAAGATAACTTGCTGAGTTTACGCCCATAATTTCCAAAGCATCAATTTGTTCTGTTATTCTCATAGTCCCGAGCTCCGAAGCTATATTGGAACCTATTTTCCCGGCTAAAATCAAAGCGACAATGGTAGATGAAAATTCCAGGAGCAAGATATCCCGTACTGCCAGGCCAATCAGGTAAGTCGGATAAAATGGGCTTTCTGTATTATAAGCAGTTTGTATGGTAATCACCATTCCAATAAAAATTGAAATGATGGCTACAATACCCATTGAGTTAATCCCCAAAAATTCTATTTCTTTCAACGTTTGTCTGTAGTACATTCTCTTCTTTTCCGGGGGAGCAAACACCCTGCCCAGCAATATCAAATATCTTCCGATATGGATAAATAAATCTTTTACGGGTTTGATCATTTGGTATAATATTTATTGATCAGTTCTTCTTTTAGTTTCGGAACTCCGGTAGTTGCCTTTTCTCTTATTGCAGTTATTTTATTTTGCCTGCCGGTAGATGCTGTCCCCGGGTCGACTATATAAACAGGAGCATCATGCGGGGCATAATCTACCAGTCCTGCTGCAGGGTAAACTTGTAAAGAAGTTCCAACCACTGCATAGATATCTGCTGTTTGTGATATCTGCGCTGCCTCGCTTATAGCAGGCACAGCTTCTCCAAACCAAACAACATGAGGCCTGAGCTGATAACCCTTTTCGCATTTATCACCCAGATTCAATTCCGGCCCATCGATATCATAAATTAAGTTTGGATCTCCTGTGCTTCTTGCTTTGCGTATTTCACCATGCAAATGCAAAACCTTGCTGCTTCCTGCCCGCTCATGCAAGTCGTCAACATTTTGAGTAATAATATGCACATCGAAATAGTCTTCAAGCTCAACAAGGGTCGTGTGCCCTTTATTGGGTTCAGCTTCCAGAAGTTGCTTCCTTCGCTCATTATAAAAACGAAGCACCAATTCCGGGTCACGTTCCCATGCATCGGGGCTGGCTACTTCTGTAACATCGTACTGCTCCCATAAGCCTCCCATGTCACGAAACGTCTTTAGCCCGCTTTCTGCACTTATTCCTGACCCAGTGAGAACAACCAGCTTTTTCATAGTTGCGCCTTTTTTAGTTTTCTACAAATTTAATGATTTTCAGGTACGAAATTGAAAGCTAAGCACAATCATTATACACTCATAAGGCAGTAAGAAAATTCACCACCTGGCAGTATTTTGATTTTTTGATGTTTGTAAGTATAGTGCCGGACTCCTATATTTTATCCGGCTCTTCGACCGTGTACTGCCGGCTCTTTGTTTCGCCTGTATTAATTGTAGTTGCCGGTTCAAAAAGAAGGAGCTGGGCTTCATGGTCTGCTATAGCCCTATGTTTCACACCTTTTGGTATAATAATAAATTCTCCTTCTCCTAACTCTAATGTCTTGTCTTCCAATTCCATCTTAATATTCCCTTTCCAAACCAGGAACATTTCATCTTCGTGCTGGTGCTTGTGCCAGATAAACTTCCCCAATACTTTCACAAGCTTAATATGTTGGTCGTTCAACTCACCAACAATTTTCGGATCCCAGTAATCTTTTACCTTAAGAAATTTGTTGTAAATATTGACTTTTTCCATAGCTACTATATTTTTTTATGTACGCAATTTTTAGTTAACAAGACATCCTGAGTATTTTTCTTACTTTTGCAGAAAGTCAATTTAATGATAAAAATGATTCATTTCAAGGAGCAATTTATCCATTGGCTAAAATTTATTAAATTTAATCTTTATAAAACCTGACTATTAAATTTTATCAAGGTCCCATAAAAAATATATTTTTCCTTCATTCAAAATTGTAAACAATCTCTATCTTTGAAATATGAAAAATGGAAATATGAAAAAAACTAAACTGTTGTTTCTTCTACTGTTTATAGCTAACCTTGCTTTCGCAGGGAATTTGAATTCAGACACTACCAAACTTCGCTCTTATTTTGACGGGTTGATACAAGCACACCTGGACAACAATGATATAGCAGGAGCAACACTATCTTTCATCAAAGATGGAGAAATGATTTTTTCAAAAGGCTATGGATATGCTGATACCAAAAATGACATCAGGGTACAACCCGGACAAACAATGTTTAGAATTGGCTCTGTATCAAAACTTTTTGTATGGACAGCCATTATGCAGCTTTATGAAGAGGGGAAATTAGAGCTGGATGCTGATGTGAATTCTTATCTGTCAGACTTTAAGATACCGGAAAAGTTTGATAAACCTGTTACCCTGAAAGACATAATGACCCATTCCGCTGGATTTGAAGAATATATACTCGGGTTATTTGCTGAGGATTCTTCTGCATTAAAACCAATGGGTGAAATATTAAAAGAACAGATGCCTTCACGTGTTTACCCTCCCGGAAAACTTTCCTCATATTCAAATCATGCAACAGCAATCGCAGCGTGTATTGTGGAAGAAATTTCAGGGAAGCCTTTTTATGAATACGTAGAAGAAAACATCCTGGAACCACTTGAAATGAAAAATACAACTTTTCGGCAGCCTGTACCAGAGAATACTGAAGGAAAATTATCGAAGGGGTATAAGCTGGAAGGAGGAGAACTGAAAGAAAAAAATTTCGAATATGTTCCCTTATACCCTGTGGGAGGCGCCTCAGCGACAGCAGAGGATATGGCAAATTTCATGCTTGCCTTTTTAAATAATGGGGAATATAATGGAAACAGAATTTTGGATTCCACTACCATGGCACTGATGCAGGAAAAAGCTTTCAGGCATTCAGAAAATGTTAACCCAATGCGCTATGGGCTCATGGATATGAGCTATAATAATGTGAAAATTTTAGGACATGGTGGTGATACCTTTTGGTTTCATACGCTTTTTGCATTTATGCCAGAAGAAGAAACCGGGATTTTTGTTTCATTCAACAGTGATGGAGGTGGAGGTACTTACTCGATGATTCTTAACGAATTCATGGATAAGTTTTATCCGGTGGAGCTTGAGAAACCTGACTATACCATGACTGAAGAGGAATTATCACGGTTTGAGGGTGACTACCGTTCTATACGTTATCCGCATTCCAGGATGACCAAAATAATGGCAATTGATGGGCAGACAGAAGTTTCAGCCACTGAAGATGGAAAACTGAAAGTTAAAAATTCAGAAACTTCCTATTACTTGCCGGAAGGACCATTAACTTTCAGGCATGAAAAAAAATCAAAAGTTATTGAATTCAAAGAAAATGAAGAAGAGAAAATCACCCATCTGTTTAAAGGACAAACACCAATTGTCGCCTTTGAGAAGGTTCCTCATATTGGAAAAACAGATTTTCAAAAAAATATATTAATCTTAACACTGTTCATATACATTATTACAATTTTGTATTGGCCTGTAGCATATTTTATACGGAAGGAATATAATCAACCAGTAAGTAATCATTTACCTTTCAGATATAAATTGACAGGATGGCTCGTTTCATTTTTATTCATTGCATTTTTTACTGTCTTTAGTGCAACGATGAGCGATGCACACCAGATAGTTTACGGAGTGCCATTCCCTGCAAAAATAGCACTGTCATTTTCATTAATAGGAACTATACTTACCGTTCTGGTTGTTTTCTTCAATTATAAAATCTGGGAATCCAATAAATACGGATGGTGGGGTAGAATTCATTATACTGTATTGATGGTGGCTCTCATATTAACAGTATGGCAGCTCAGTTACTGGAATTTAATAGGTTTTCAATATTAAAAATCAACTATTATGAGGAAAGATATAGAAAAGCTTATCGACGAGTCTATTAAATTAGAAAACAATATTGGTGGATTATATGAAGTGTTTGCAAAATTATTCCCTGAAGATAAAAATTTTTGGCGGGAGTTGGTTCTAGAAGAAAAAAACCATGCAGCTATTTTACGTTCCGGAAAAGAAAGTTTCCTGGAAGCAAATGTTTTCCCCGAAGATATACTGGCCAGCTCACCTGCAACACTTTCATATATAAATAAGGAGCTAAATCGTCTGATTGACAATCTGCAAAAAGAATCTGTCAGCAGGGAAGCGGCATTTAACATAGCTTATAAACTTGAGAAAACAGCGGGTGAAATACATTTCCAGGAATATATGGATAAAGAACCGGAATCTGAAATGGACAGGATTTTTCAGCAACTCAACAGGGAAGATAAAAACCATGCTGAACGTATTTTAAATTATATGGAAAACAATAACATCCCCAGTGACGATACTGGAATTCCTGAATTTTTAAAGTGAGCTGTTGAAGATTATTCCTAAAACAAAACCCGGGTAAAAGCAGGTTGAAATCAATTTTCTTTCCTTTTTTACCCGAATTATTCACCCTAAACTATATATAATCCACTATAACTCCTCGCCGCCTTCCATTGCCGGTCCTTCATCTCTGTCTCTTCTATTGTTCCTGTAATTATTGATTTGCCATGTTATATTAAGCATCACAATAGGTGATTTGCGAGTATATAACGTGTATGAATAAAAATCTTCTTCCTCTGTTGTAGATTCGTGCTTACTGGTTCCTAAAACATCTCTTACCTGGAGGGTAAATTTCAGATTGTTTTTTAGCGAATAACGGATAGCAGCATCCAATTCAAATTCAGGCTCTTCAACTTCCTGTGCCTCCACTTCACGGCTGTCGTAAGAAGGATTGAGCTGAATCCTGGTGTTTTCACCGACATTGAATATATTATTCCATCGTACGGACCATGTAAAGGTTCCACGGTCAAATTCCCTGTCATCAATTTCTCCTTTAATCCGGTAGTCATAAAAGTTACCAACCAAGTCAGATTCCCACCATTCTGTTTGCTGTGTAGCAAGCCTTAATTCTGTACCTAGCCTGTATTCTGTACCTACATTATCAAAGGTAGTTAACATGATATTGTCTCTCCAGACACTACGCACCCTTTCAATTTCATTTTCAGACACATTATAATAGAGTTCTGCTGAAACTGAATGCTTGTCATCAAAATCCTTTTGATATGCCAGTTCGTAAGAGTCAATATACTCAGGAAGCAAGTCAGGGTTACCTTGTCGAACGTTATAATTATCGCTCCAGGTAATGAATGGCTCCAGGAACCATCCTCTTGGCCTTCTTATCCTGCGTGTATAACTTGCCATAAACTGGTTATCTTCAAGAAAGTTATAAGACAAATGAAGGGTTGGGAAAAAATCCCACCTGTCTATATTATAGTTTCCTTCATTTTTCATATCAATATCTCTGTAGGTATATTCACTTCTTAATCCTGCCTGGTATCCCCAATTGTTGTGTTCCCCCTTAAATATTCCATACATGGCATTAATATTTCTTCCGTAGTTCACAGAGTGACTGAAATCTTCCTGCAAATTAAATTCCTCTGCAGCCAGGTCATAATAAAAAACTTCATTATCCTCCTTTGATTCATGAATACGACCCTGGGCTCCAAGTTCAAATTTAAAGGCATCAGATAGAGGGTTTTCATAGTTAATGCGATATCTTAATCCCTGTGCAGGGCCACCTTCTGTTGACTTTTGGCCGTAAGTAATCTCTCCGTTTTCGTCTTCTGTAAAGTTAATAGATTCATCTCCACCTTCACGCTTAAACAACATCAGATGAACATCAAAACGGTGATTTTCATTCACTGTATCAAATTTTCTTGTATATTCAGTATTAATTGAGTAAAAATTTCCACCCCTTTCAGATTCACGGTTATTCACATAATTATTAAGGTCTGTTGAAGATTGGCCACCATCCCACTCTTTCCATTCTTCATAATCGGTAGTTGAATAGTGAGCCATTGACCGTCCACCGTATCTTCCACTTATACTTAAGGTGTTAAATTCATCCGGGAACCATTCAACACCCACTCTACCACCATACCTATTGTATTCTCTGTGTCTGTCTCCATCAGAATTTAAAAAGGAAGTAGTATCCTCATCATATGTTTTTTGTTCTGTTTCAATAAAACCCGGATATTTTCTCTCATTATAATCTCCACCGACAAAAAAGTTAAATTTCTCTGTCCGGAAATTAAGTAAAAAATCTCCGCCATATTTATCATCCAAGCCTACGTCTGCATGAGCAATGCCACTAACACCCTGAAGTGTTCTTTTTTTGGTTATAATATTAATTATCCCTGCAGTTCCTTCCGGATCATATTTAGCAGATGGGTTTGTTATTATTTCAATATCTTTTATTGAACTTGCTGGAATTTGTTCAAGCGCTTCTGTTCCGTCCAATACCGATGGACGATCATCGATTAAGACCGTAAAATTCCCACTTCCACGCAATTGCACATTCCCTTCAATATCAACTCTTATGGAAGGCACATTTTTAAGTACATCCACTGCATCTCCAGACATTGCTGAATATTGCTCGTCTACATGCACTAATTTGCGGTCAATTTCATAATCAATTGCCTGTCCACGGGCTGTGACAGATACTTCATCGAGATCAACAGACGAACTAACCAGTTCAATCTTTCCAACATCTATATCTCTGTGACCATCTTCAATGGAAAGATTTTCCTCATTCGGCTTAAACCCCACAAATTCTATCATTAGGATATAGTCTCCTGGCTCATCTGTTCCTAACGTAAATTCTCCATCAGGATTTGATATAATTCCACTTACCATACTACTGTCTTCTTCAAGAAGGGTTATAGTAGCATATTCAAGTGGATCATCTGAAGACTCCTCAACTACCTTACCGGAAATTTGATATTTTGAATCACTTCTGCTTGACTGGGCGGGTAGTATCGTATGAAACATCAAAAGTATAGTCGTTGTGATTAGTAATAATCTGCTCATCTTTATCAACATAATTAATCTTGTTTTATGCATAAATATTATTTTTAAACAATCAGTAAGTCTACCAGGAAACTTACACTAACAAATAAAACAAGAGAATCTGTAGAAATTCTGTATTAGGAGGACAGAAACAATGTGTTTAAGGATGATTAATTTAGAATGAACAATATGGGACAACCTATTAACAATCTGAAATACCTTGTATTTTCAATTTTACCGGAATAAATCAGTTATGAATTTAATTTATAACTTTTAACAAATTTTAACCTTTGATTAGGCATGCAATGGAAACTTCCAGTTAACAGAATGAGTTGCAAAACCCTTCATCATGCCGGGGGTTCCTCACATACTGTTTTTTAAAGGATAAATTTTAAATGAATGGATTTGATTATGACATGTATACTCGATGTTCAGGTTATGTACTTTACATATCTTTTTAACGATTGCCAGGCCGAGTCCTATTGATTTATTTTTCTTCCCTCTTTTAAAACGGTCAAAAATTTCATCTCCAGGAAAATCCAATTCCTCTCCCTGGTTTCTGATTTCAAGGACTTCCTTCCCTGTTGTTATTTGAATGGTAGTTCCTGAATATGAATAATGTAATGCATTCTTTAGCAAGTTTCGTATCAATATATCAAACAAAGAAGGGTTTATTGAAAATTGGTGCTCTTCATCCAGGTCTGTTTTAATTTGCAAATCTTTCATGTCAGCTATATCACTTACATTATTAGCGTGGTCCCGAATAACGGGAGCCGTTTTAATCACTTCTGTTTCTCTGAATTCATTGTTTTCAATCTTTGTAATCAGGTTTAGAGCACTACCTAAACGTGATAATTGCTGAATCTCGTTATAAATAACCTTCACTTTTTGGGCTTGGTGCTGAGTCAGTTTATTTTCAGAAAGAAGAGATTCAGTCTTATTCTGAATTATACTCAGCGGAGTTTGCAGTTCATGTGACATATTCTCTGTATATTCCTTCAACTGATAGTAATCATTCTCTATTCTCCGCTGCATCTGGTTGTAAAGTTTTATTAATTCCTGGAATTCATGAGTGGTTGTTTGAATCCCCTGGATAGTGTTGGCTTTACCCAGTTTGTATGAAGCCATTTCTTTCATTATTTTTCTGAACGGACCAAAGAAGTAACCGGAGAGAAGGTAATTTGCCAGAACAATTATCACTACCATCAAACCAAAAATAGGCATGATAATCTGAAAAACATCATCCCTGAAATTATAAAGCTCACCTGCTTCCTTGCTTATTTCAACCTTATAGTGCTCCCCGTCAATTGTTGTATAGGTTGTTTTTTTCCTGAATGTCTCATCTTCCTCAGTTTGTTCATTGTATATTGTGGTATCCTGGTATGTGGGAGTCATAGGGGTAGGAAGCTCTTCAATTTTCTTTACATCAGTATGGTCCAGTCTGGATAACTTTTCCGGGTTTTTCTTAATCAGTTTTTGAACATACCATTCCCTGTGTTTAAATCTTGTTTCCAAAATGTTGTCCATATGCTTATTGGCTTCTGACTGCAGAATTAAAGCACTGACAACAAAGGTTACCAATGTGATAAGTAAATAGAAAAAAACTACTTTATTGAGCAGGGCGAAACTTCGTTTTTTCATAGCTTGGTTGTTTATCTGGTTTCCGATACCCGGAGTTATTGTTTTCTTTCAAATTTGTATCCAAGACCATACATAGAATGAATATAATTTGAACCTCCAGCCTTAATAATTTTCCTTCTTAGATTCTTTATATGATTGTATATGAAATCAAAATTATCTACCTGATCAATGTTATCACCCCATAAATGTTCTGCAATAACCTCCTTTGTTATTAGTCGGTTTTCATTGTCTATCAGATAGAGAAGCAAATCATATTCTTTGGGTGTTAAGTTTAAAACATTACCATTAACCCAGACTGTACGGGAATTTATATCAACTTCTATCTCCTCCAGGGTGAGTTTATTCTGACCATTTGAAATTTTCCGTCTTAATATTGAATGTATCCTTGCATTAAGTTCGGCTTTATGAAAAGGCTTGGTCAGGTAATCATCTGCACCCAATTCCAGACCCTCTACTTTATATTCAATTGAATGTTTTGCTGTTAATATTAAAATAGCAATATTTTCCTTGTGTGTCCGTATTTCTTTGACTAATTCCATTCCATCTCCATCAGGCAGGCCTAAATCAACAACAGCAAGGTCATAATTATATACAAAAAGTTTTTCACGGGCTTCTTTATATGTAAAAGCAAACTCTACCAAAAAATTTTTTTGCTCAAGATATGCTTTTATATCATCTACGAGATGTTGATTATCTTCAATGATTAACAGTTTCATCTGTTTATTTTTAACGAAATTCAAATACACCTTGCCATGATAACAAATAAAAATAACAATTCTGTAGAAAATCTGTATTAAAATCAGAATAATAAGTTAACATGGCTTTATTGTGCACTTGTTCCATTGAAAATTATTGGCTGATTAGTGGTTCTAAGAAAACGCATTATTAGCCTGAATACCACCCTCACTATTTAAACTGGTTTATTTGCATATTCTATATTATATTTACATAACTTTATAATGTAAAATTTAAATTCTATTCTTATGGCAAAACATATTAAAGAGAATCCGCATTCAGGCGCTGTTTACGGACTAGGATTTATCGGTGCCGCTATTTATTTCATATCCCAGGCAACAAGTTTCTGGCTTGGCGCTCTTGGAATCCTAAAAGCAATATTTTGGCCTGCATTTTTGGTTTATGAAGCATTTAAACAATTAGGCATTTAGCAGGCAAAAGATAAACTAACGTAAGGCCGTCACCAGAAACCTAAGGGAATTGGTGGATTAGTTAATTTGTTAAAGAGTGGTTTGCCTATACAATCAGGCGGTGAAAGCAAGGTCTTTCGGCAGCATAATACCTGCTTGTAAAATCCGTGAAAGCAGAATCAGGATGAGTTAAATACTATTCGATGGGCTTAATCTCACTTGCAATAATTTGCTCAAGCTCTGATACAAGCTCTTTAACATCTTTATCACCATGTTCAACAGGGGGATGAATGAAAAAATCAACTTCTCCCCTTTTCAATTTTTTGTCTCTCTCCATCAAATCGTGTGTACCCCTTATGGTCAAGGGCACTATTGTTATATTTTTCCCGGCCATATAATGAAGGCTGCCGGTTTTGAATTTTCTCAACCTATCTCCACGGCTGCGGGTCCCTTCAGGGAATAGCACCAACGGCCTGCCTTTTTCGGCCTGGTCGATTCGTTTTCGTGTTTTCCGGAGTGAATAAGAAGGTTTTTTCCTGTCTACCAACACACAACCCAGAGCACGCATCCATAAATTCAACAGAGGAATCCTGTCCAGTTCTTTCTTGGCTACAAAACCCACCTGCTTGGGTATAACAGCATATATCACAGGAATATCCAAGTAACTCTGGTGATTGCTAATAAAACATACATTGTCTTCTTCCGGCAGATTCTCATAGCCCCTGACATTAATACGGATTCCCCCTATGGAAAGCATATGCCCAGCCCATATCTTTGTTGATCTCATTAAAAATAGAGTGGAGTACTTCCTGGTGAATACCCGGATTAAATAATAAAGAAAAAATATAAGAAGGGTTAGAATCATCAACACCCAGAAATAAACCCCTAAAACAATATTACGCCACATGAATTATTGTATTTAATGATTTCGTCATAAATTTGGCATTCATTTAAGCACATTATATATGTAAATTTGTCCAAAATTAATACAATTCAATTAAGATTCAGTAAGAAGGATGATCAGGATAAAAAACCTTGTAGTTGGATACGGCGACACAACAGTATTAACCAATTTTAATGCGGAAATCCGGCGGGGAGAAAAAGTAGTATTTACCGGCGAGTCTGGAGCGGGAAAGACTACCTTGCTAAATGCCCTCATGGGCTTTGTGACTTTCAAGCAGGGAAGCATAGAAATAGATGGCTATATGGTTGCCAAAGATAACATACAGTTGATTCGGAGTAAAATGGCTTTTCTCCCACAGGAATTGAATATGCCTTACGAAAATGTAGAATCAGTTATTTTCGAGCCCTTCACCTTCAGGCAGAATAAAAAATCTACACCGAAAAAGGAAACAGTCAGGCAATTATTGTCCCATTTTGGATTACCCAACAGTATTCTCCAAAAGGATACAAGCGCTTTATCAGGCGGACAGAAACAGCGGGTTTTACTTGCCTCCGTGTTTTTACTGCAAAAGCCCCTGCTTATCCTAGATGAGCCTACTACCGGGCTGGACGAAAAAAATATAAAAAAAATTGTGGATTGGATGTCCAAACAAAAAGATTTGACTATCGTTGCTACATCCCATAACAAAACATGGATTGAGCATTCTGACAAAATTTTTAATATTGAGAATCATGGATAAAACACTGGACATAAGCTACCTCAATATGTTTTTGGGATTTTTGCTAATCATTATTCCCATTATTGTGTTTTATGTTTACAGAACAGGTTTGGTAAAAGACAGCCTGGTAGCCATTGCCAGAATGACCGTCCAGCTTATTCTTGTTGGATTTTACCTGGAAATTCTGTTTGAATACAACAATGCATGGATCAATTCAGCCTGGTGGATTGTAATGATTTTCGTCGCATCTTTCACGATTATCAAAAGAGCTTCCCTGAAACGTAAATTTTTTCTCGTACCCTTGCTTATATCCCTCTCAATCAGCCTTTTCCTCGTTGACCTTTATTTTATTGGCGTTATTATAAGGCTTGACTTCCTCTTTGAATCACGATATTTTATCCCAATTAGTGGTATTCTTTTAGGAAATTGCCTGCGAACCAATATTCTTGGATTGAACACTTTCTATATGAAACTAAGCAACGAAAAGAACCTGCACCGTTTTTACCTCGCCAATGGTGCAACAAAGAATGAAGCCCTGAGGCCTTTTATGAGAGCAGCTTTAAGAACAGCTTTTAACCCTTTGATTGCAACCATTGCCATTATGGGACTGATTTCTCTACCGGGAATGATGACAGGACAAATCCTGGGAGGCGCATCTCCGAACATTGCCATTAAGTACCAGATTATGCTGATGCTGACAATTTTTGTGTCCACAATCCTGACCGTAGTAATGACAATATTAATTACAAACCGGTTTGTGTTTGACGAATTTGGGAACCTTAAAGGGAATGTAATCAAGGAAAAGAATGGCAGTTAATGATTGTTAAAACACTCGGGATATAGCATGCTAAAAACCAGTTTGTTAAAAATTAAGCCACTGGCAGTTAACTATAACCGACCTAAAAATCCTATCTTTGCAAAAATTTAATCCCATTAATAAAACAGAAAATTATGCTGATGGAATTTAGCGAACAAGAGAGACAAAGACGACAAGCACTTGAAGAACTCAGAAAATTAAACATCGATCCTTATCCTGCGGAAGGGTATGAAGTGAACACCTCTTCTACAGAAATCCTGGAAAATTATGTTCCCGAAAAGGAAAATTTCCAGTCTGTAAAACTTGCAGGAAGAATCATGAACAGGAGAATAATGGGTAATGCTTCTTTCGCTGAACTGCAGGATGAAAAAGGAAGCATTCAGCTTTACCTTAAACGCGACAATATATGTCCGGGTGAAGACAAAACAATGTACAACCAGGTGTTTAAGAAGCTACTGGATATTGGAGACATCATAGGCGTTGAAGGAAGTGTCTTTAAAACCAAGGTGGGAGAAACTTCTGTTAATGTTGAAAAATTCAAGGTTCTTGGTAAATCTCTTCGTCCGCTGCCAATTGTGAAAGAAAAAGACGGTAAAGTTTATGATGCATTCAAAGACCCGGAACAAAGGTACCGGCAAAGATACTTAGACCTTATCGTAAACAAAGACAGCCGTGAACGGTTTATTCAGAGAACAAGGCTGGTGAATTCAATGCGTGAATACATGAACAAACTGGGTTACCTGGAAGTTGAAACACCCATATTACAGCCAATATACGGAGGTGCTGCAGCAAAACCTTTTAAAACACACCACAACAAACTCGACCAAACTTTGTACCTGAGAATTGCTAATGAGTTATATCTGAAACGTCTTATAGTTGGGGGTTTTGAAGGAGTTTTTGAATTTGCTAAGGATTTCAGAAATGAAGGAATGGACAGGTTCCACAATCCTGAATTTACCCAGATGGAGCTTTATGTAGCTTATAAAGATTACAACTGGATGATGGATACCGTGGAAGAAATGATAGAAAAAATTGCCCTGGATATGCATAGTACAACAAAAGTAACGGTGGGAGATAATGAGGTTGATTTCAAAAGGCCATGGAAGCGGTATACCATGTTTGAAGCTATACAGGAATATACCGGAATTGATATTTCAAAAATGGATGAGAAACAATTGTTTGAGACAGCCAAAAAGCTGGATGTGGAAGTCGATGAAACAATGGGCAAAGGAAAGTTAATCGATGAAATTTTTGGAGAAAAATGTGAACCCAAATTAATACAACCTACTTTTATTACTGATTACCCGGTAGAAATGTCGCCACTGGCGAAAATGCACAGAGAAAAAGAGGGTTTGGTGGAGCGTTTTGAGGCCATTGTCAATGGAAAAGAAATATGCAATGCCTACTCAGAGCTTAATGACCCGATTGATCAGCGCAATCGTCTTGAAGAACAGCTTGTGCTTGGAAAGCGTGGCGATGAAGAGGCGATGATGATGGACGAAGATTTCCTTAAAGCTATTGAATTCGGTATGCCACCAACTGCAGGCCTGGGAATAGGCATCGACAGGCTTACAATGATAATGACCAATGCACACTCCATACAGGATGTGTTGTTATTCCCGCAAATGAGACCTGAACAGAAATCACAGAGCGACCCGGACGAAAAGTTCCATAAATTAGGAATTCCGGAAGAATGGGTTCCCATTATAAAAAAATCAGGATACCCGACTGTAGATAAACTTCTGGAGGAAAAGCCCGGGAAACTGCATAATCAAATATGTGGTATTAATAAAAAACATAAACTGGGACTGGAGAATCCATCACTGGAAGAAGTAACCGAATGGATCAGTGAGAAATAAAAAATATTATGCCAACAAAAGCTAAAATCGGAATTCTCGGCGGAGGTAGCTGGGCAACAGCGCTAGTGAAAATATTGCAGGATAATGGAGAGTTCCTGAACTGGTACCTGCGCGACAACAATAATATTGAGCACCTCAGGCAATATGGCCACAATAAAAATTACCTCAGCTCAATATCAATTGATAATGAGAAGGTTAAATTCTACGATGATGTAAATGCTATTGTCAGAGATTCAGACATCCTGCTAGTGGTTATACCGGCTGCATTTGTAAAAAATGCATTTCAAAGACTGGAAGAAAAGCTAACAGACAAAATTATCGTCTCTGCCATAAAGGGTATTATCCCGGAAGATAATCTGATAATTGGTGATTATTTTGTAAATTACTGGAATATTTCACTGGATAATTTCGTGGTAATCAGCGGACCCTGCCACGCGGAAGAGGTAGCGCTTGAGCGATTGTCTTACCTTACCGTGGCATCTAAAAACCAGAAAATTGCAAGTATGCTGGCAGAAAAAATGCATACCCATTATTTAAATACCAACATTACCGAGGATGTATACGGCACTGAATATGCTGCGGTATTAAAGAATGTGTTTGCAATAGCTGCCGGAATATGCCACGGATTAGGCTACGGGGATAACTATCTTGCTGTACTGATAGCTAATGGAATGCAGGAAATCAAAAGATTTGTGGAAGCTGTGCATCCAATATCCAGGGACCTTAATCATTCAGTATATCTCGGAGACCTCCTGGTTACAGCATATTCCCAGTTCAGCAGAAACCGTACGTTTGGGAATATGGTAGGAAAAGGATACTCTGTAAAATCAGCCCAACTGGAAATGAATATGATCGCTGAAGGTTATTATGCCACAAAAAGCATCATCGAAATTAATGAGAAATACAATGCTTATATCCCAATAACAAGGGCAGTGTACAATATTTTGTATGAAAAAATTTCGCCCGCGATAGAGATCAAACTATTGTCTAAAAAACTTAAATAATATAGCTATGTCACAGATTACCCTTAACCTTGAAAATGCTACCTCTTTTATAGAGGGCGACCTGTCTGAAAATTATGCCGGGAAATCCATCGACATACTCCGGGATATGGAGAAAAAAAGCGAAAGAGAGGATGAATTTCTGGGTTGGTTAAACCTCCCCGAAAAACTGGATAATGAAATCCTGGACAAAATTGAAAATACTGCCCGCCAGTTTAAAGAAAACTATGAGGCTATTGTACTCGTGGGAATAGGTGGCTCTTATCTTGGAGCAAAAGCAGTCATCCATGCTCTTTCACCACTATTCCAAAATTCTTATGCTGATAGCCAGGAGATTTTTTATGCCGGCCATAACCTCGACGAAGACTACCATTACGAACTGCTTGAACAACTGCAGGATAAAGACTATGGTGTAGTTGTTATTTCTAAATCGGGTACCACAACTGAGCCGGGCATTGCCTTCCGGCTGCTGAAACAGGACCTGGAAAGAAAACTGGGAAAGGAAGAAACTTCCAAAAGAATCATTGCCATTACAGATGCCCGAAAAGGCGCGCTGAGAAAACTGGCGGAGGAAGAAAATTTTATCAGCTTTGTAATCCCGGACAATATCGGGGGAAGATATTCTGTGCTGTCACCGGTGGGTCTCGTGCCTATTGCCCTCGCAGGGCATAACATAAGGGACATGATTGAAGGTGCCGAAAATATGAGAAAAGTGACGACATCCGAAGTTCCGTTTGAAGAAAACATTGCTGCTCAATATGCCGCAATACGGAACGAATTGTATGAACAGGGAAAAATTATTGAGTTATTCGGAATCTACAGTACGAGACTTCATTATATCCAGGAATGGTGGAGACAGCTATTCGGTGAAAGCGAAGGGAAAGACGGGAAAGGTATATTCCCTTCTTCTGTTGAATTTACCACAGACCTCCACTCGATGGGACAATATATCCAGGATGGGCGTAAAATGATGTTTGAAACCATTCTGTCATTATATTCCACAGACAAAATACTGGCTGTTCCTTCCAGGGAAGACGATACCGACCAGCTAAATTACCTGGCGGAAAAGCCGGTGCATGAGATCAACATCATGGCAGAATCCGGAACCCGCCTTGCTCATGTTGACGGTGGTGTACCTAACATCATTCTCGGAATGCCCCGTATCAATGCCTACAACTTAGGGCAATTGCTGTATTTCTTTGAAAAGTCTTGTGCAATAAGCGGAAAATTGCTGGGTGTCAACCCTTTCGACCAGCCTGGGGTGGAAGCGTATAAGAAAAACATGTTTGCATTGCTGCAAAAACCCGGTTTTGAAACCGAAAGCGAAAAACTTCTGAAGCGCGTTAATCCGCATGACCAGAAGGAAAAACTTTTTTAGAGCTGGAGATGTTGATTGGTTGATTGGGGAATTGGTTAACCCTTTGCCACGATAGATATCGCTCTTTCAGAGCTTAATGGAGTTGGTTTTTTTGTTC
>JBKGZD010000042.1:0-17093 GCA_046545795.1 Bacteroidales bacterium
CTTTTCATGAATATCAACATAGTTGCTGCCACAATTAACATTAAACCCAATGCTGCGGTATATCCATAAGTCCATTCCAGTTCAGGCATTTTTGTAAAATTCATACCATAAATTCCGGCAATAAATGTTAAAGGTATGAAGATAGAAGCTATAACAGTCAAAGTTTTCATTACATGGTTCATGCTGTTGTTAATATTGGCCATATTGATTTCAAGGAGGGTAACTTGTAATTCCTTAAAAGTATTAAGTTGCTCATTCAAATGAATAATATGGTCATAAATATCATTAAAGAAAAGTCTTAGTGGACGGTCGATGAATTTATTTTCTTCATTAATTAGTTTATAGACAGCTTTATTGAGGGAGTTGACATATTTTCTGAGTAATACCAATTGCTTTTTAATATCCTGAATTTCTGAAATATGGTTAACAGAGGGGTCTTCTACAATTTTATCCTCTTCATTTTCAATTTCTTCCCTTAAATTGTCCATTAAATGGAAATAATGATCAACAATATAATCAATAACGGAATAAAAAAGATACATGATGCTTTTTTCCCTGATTCTTCCTGTTACTTCTTCCATCCTCCTGACAATTTCCGCGAAAAGATCTTTCTCTCCTTCTTGCACAGTAATAAGATAATTAGAACCTACAATAAGGCTAACATGCCTGAACTCCAGAAATTCATCTTTACTAACTACAGGAAGCTTTAAGGTAAAAAACAAATGATGCTGTGAAAATTCGATCTTAGGAAGATGGTCAGTATTGAGGACATCTTCCAGAATAAGCGAATGCACATTGAATTGTTCTCCTAACTGTTTGACAATATAACCATTATCAAGACCCAATACTCTTACCCAATTGTTATAATCTGACTTAATTACTATATCTCCCTCACTTTCTGAATTCTGATGCTCCAACTTGTCCGGTGTGTAGCGTATGATTTCCAGGCGGGATTTATTTTCCGTTATTTTTCCCACTGGAATATGCCCGGGAATTTGTCCCGCTTTTTTCATAAAATAACGCGTATCAAAAAGTTGTTTAATTTTCATGAGTATATTTTTTAATTTTTTAAAGTCTTATAAAACTTACCTTGATAAATGAAATCAGAATAAAATCTCTTTAATGCATCACCAGATTAAAGAAATCGTCAATAACATTAACAAAATTACATATCTTATTTCATTTAAACCGAATTATTAGGTATAATGTTGTAACTTTTAGGAAAGTTAACCGTCATACAAACGTATTATATTAAAATATGACTGTAAAGGAGTATAATCAGTGCGTTGAAGATTTCTCTGACAATGTTTATCGCTTTATCCTGAAAAATATAAAGGATGAAGAAAAAGCAAAAGACATTGTTCAGGACACTTATGAAAAATTATGGGTGCGGGCAGAGGAGGTGACTTACAGAAAAGCAAAATCATACATTTTTACCACAGCTTATCATACGATGATTGATACAATAAGAAAAGATAGTAAAGTTACAGATATCAATGAAGTAAATAACATTGAACCATCTACAAATAAGCAATATACTGGATTAAACGAAATATTAGAACAGGCTTTAAACAGACTGCCTGACATACAAAGATCTGTTGTATTGCTGAGAGATTATGAAGGTTATTCATATGAAGAAATAGGACAGATAACAAATTTAAATGAATCACAGGTTAAAGTATATATCTACCGTGCACGTCTGGCTCTTAAAAAATTCATAGGAAGTTTGGAAACGGTATTATAAAAAAAACTATGAATAAAATAAACAGAAATAACTATGAAATATATTTTATTGATTATCTCGATGGAACAATAAGTCATCAAGATAAAGAGGAATTAATTACATTCTTAAGAGACAACCCGGAATTAAAATCAGAGCTGGAATTGCTCTCTAATGGAGAAACTGGCTTACCCCAAAATAAGCAAATTACTTTCCCCCATAAAACGAATCTTTTCAAAAAGGCTCAATTAAAAAATGAAGAGCACAGTCATATAGATGAGTTATGTATTGCAAAACTTGAAGGAGACCTTAAAGATAATGAAGAAAAAGAATTTGACAGGCTTATCACAAGTAACAAGAACACTGCAGAGACCTACAAACTTTATCAAAAGACGAAAATAAAAGCAGATAAATCAATCGTTTTCCCAAATAAAAATAACCTGAAAAGGCACAAGCCTGTATTTCTTAATCATAGAATCAAGCAAACTTTAGCATATGCAGCAGGTATTTTGCTCCTGGTCGCATTGATAACAAACACTTCAACCAATAACACAAATAACTACGATAAATATTTATCTGACAATGATATATATCTAAACCTTCCTGACATAACACCTCATACTTATCAATCAGAATTTAAACAGGAAATTTATGAAGAAAATATAATAAACTCGTATTCAAATAACAACAACCTATCACCTAACATTATAAACAAAACCACTAACGCAGCTGATGCCCCTATGCAGAAAATTCAGCCGGTCTATGCGGCCTTACCTGAAGGTGATGCCTCTTTATATGCTCTTGCAGAAATCAACTTGAAATTAAAAAACAATCCTGTCTTAAAACAAAATAGGCATCAATTACTGGCTAAAACACCTCAAATTCAAAAAGAAAATAAGTCAGGGAATTCTACCCTCCTGGATTTAGCAGAAATGGGATTTAATGGAATTAGCAAAATAACAGGAAAGGAGTTAGCTCTTGAACGAAAATACGATGAAAACGGTAACCTAAAACGACTTGCTTTCAAATCCGAATCTTTTGTGTTGACAACAAACGTTAACAAAAAATAATTCAGCCCCATTGTAACATATCCCCAGACTCATTCGTCCTACTCCTGAAAATTAATAACCAAATAAAATTAAAAAGCCATGAAAAAGTACGTATTCACCTTTGCCATATTGCTATCTATTACCTTAAATAGCTTTGGTCAAAGCAATATTTATCAGGACTATAATAATAATGATAAATTACAGTTCAATCCTTCAGAAGATACAATAAAACCGAAAAAAGACACCACAGAGATTGATTTTAAAAATAAAACTGTCCGTATTTCGGAAACTGAAGAGGGAACAAATATTGATGTAAAAAGAAAAGATGAAGAAACATATCAAAGCTGGCATGAAAAAGACGATGATGATTTTAACTTTGTCTTCAAAGGAAGCTCGAAAGATTTTGATGCTCACTGGACAGGGGTTGAATTTGGTTTAAATAATTTCATGAATCCCAATTACAAAATTAAACCAACAAACGGCCTCGATTTTATGGAGTTAAATACGGGAAAATCATGGAATATTAATGTAAATATAATCGAATATGACCATGCATTAATTGGAAATAGTTTTGGAGTTGCCACCGGTTTAGGCTTTGAATTTAATGATTACAGATTCAATAACATGCTTCCGATAAAAAAATCTGATGGGGAAATTGTTCCTGATTTAAGTTATGATAATGAAAATCTGATTGTTGAAAAAGCCAAACTGTCCACAACTTACATAACCGTCCCTTTGCTCTTTGAATGGCAAACACCCATAAAAGAAGACGATGGGAAATTTTTCATCTCCGGTGGCGTCATTGGAGGCATAAAAATCGGTTCGCATACCAAAATTAAATATAAAAACAATGAAGGTGAACTGAAAAAAGATAAAAACAGGGGAGACTTTTATTTATCACCATTCAGATATGGATATACCGTAAGAGCAGGTGTCGGCTTTGTAAAATTATATGCTAACTATTATGCAACTCCATTGTTTGAAGAGGACAATGCCCCTGAGATGCATCCTTTTGCAGCAGGATTCATGTTTAGTTTTTAAACAAAATATCTGAATATCAAGCAAAAAAATCGACCCAAAAACCTGCTTTGACCAGATCTTTTCATTGCACAACGGAATAGAAATTTGAACGAATACCGGATACTGGATAACAGTTCCGGTATTTATATTTATTTTAAAAATAGCATTACTATTTTCTTTTATAATTTCCTATTTTTACATCTTAAAAGTAAAACTAAATTATCATTAACTATGAGATTACTACTAATAAGCAACTCAACAAATGCAGGAGAAGATTACCTGGAACATGCAAAAGGCCATATCAAAGATTTTTTTGGCGGCAAGGTCAAAAAGGTGCTTTTTATACCTTACGCAGCAGTATCTTTCTCTTATGACGAATACGAGGAAAAAGTGCAAAAGCGTTTTGATGAATTCAATGTAAAAGTAGACTCCTTACATAAATATTCATTCAAAGACAAGAAGAAAGCTGTACAGGATGCTGAAGCAATCGTTGTTGGAGGTGGCAACACATTCCACTTGCTAAAAAAAATACAACAGGATGAACTAATAGAAACAATCAGGCATGTCGTCCTAAATGGAACACCATACGTCGGATGGAGTGCCGGTTCAAATATAGCATGTCCAACTATTTGCACCACAAATGATATGCCTGTAATTGAACCAGATAATTTTCATGCCTTAAACCTGGTGCGCTTCCAAATCAACCCGCATTACCTGGACGCACATCCGGAAGGACATGCAGGAGAAACAAGGGAAATGAGAATAAAAGAATTCCTGGTGGTCAATCCTTACGTATACACAGTAGGTCTGCGGGAAGGTTGTATGTTTCTTGTTGAAAATGGTACAATTAAGCATATCGGACCGAAAACAGCCCGGATTTTTAAAGGCAGTGACGAACCCCGGGAGCTTAGCTCAAAAGACAGTTTCGATTTTCTTTTTGAATAAATATTTTCATGAACACATTAATTGAAGCGAAAGATTTAACCAAAATTTTCAGGACGGATGAAATTGAAACAACCGCCCTGAATAAAGTATCACTCACCATTCAAAAGGGTGAGTTCGTTTCAGTTATGGGACCATCTGGATGTGGAAAATCCACTCTGCTCAATATCATTGGAATGCTGGACAATCCGACAAGCGGAAGCCTCATATTTAATGGAACTGGGATTGCTCGCTTCAAAGAAAAAAAACGAACAAACATAAGAAAAGGAAACATTGGGTTTGTCTTTCAAAGTTTTAACCTGATTGACGAACTCAATGTTTTTGAAAATGTTGAACTACCATTACTTTATTTGAAAACTTCGCCCTCCGAAAGAAAGAAAAAAGTGGAAGAAGTACTTGAACGCATGAAAATGACTCACAGGCAAAAGCATTTCCCACAACAGCTCTCTGGGGGACAGCAACAGAGAGTTGCCGTAGCAAGAGCCCTGGTAGCAAATCCAAAATTAATATTAGCCGATGAACCAACTGGAAACCTGGATTCTGCCAATGGCGAGGAAGTGATGAATATGCTAAAAGAACTCAACAATGAAGGCACAACAATTGTTATGGTAACACACTCACCATCAGACGCTGACTATGCCAATAGAATTTTACACCTGTTTGATGGCCAAATCGTTACAGAAAACATAACAAAATTGTAAAAAACAGGTTTAACTTTAATAAATTTCTTGAATGTAAATAGGTTTTAATCACTATGAAACATCCATATGGCCTATTAAAAATTAAAAAATAAACTTATGAAAACCTTCTGTCAAATTTTATTTATAATCATCGGGTTGTTGACAACACATTCGTCAGTCTTAGCCCAGGAAAGTGCAGAAAGATCCTTAGATAATTTTGAAAAATTAAGAATTACTGGAAAAATTGATGCAAAATTAGTTCCGGGAGAAGAAAACAAAATATATTTAGAAAGTGAAGATGATGTAGAGCTTTCCAAAATTTCTACTGAAATAAAAAAAGGAAAGCTAACCGTAAAGTTGAAATCCAGGCTTTTCAAAAGTCCCTCGGCGGTTGCCCGAATAACCTACACAAGTTTGAAATCTATTGAGGCTCTTGCCGACGCCAATATTACCTTCGCAGACCCAGTAAAACAAGATACATTAAATCTTGAAGCATCAAGTGGAGCTAAGATTACCCTTGAATCAGAGACCAAAATGCTTACTATAAAAAACTTCCAGGGTGGACAAACACTGGTTGAAGGCAAAACCGGTAATCTGAACGCTTTTGTAAATACAGGCGGTATTCTTTCAGGTACTGATCTGGAGTGTGAAGAGGCAAATATGAGACTAAACACAGCAGGGAAAGCGGAAATAACAGTAAAAAAGAAACTTACAGCAAAAGTAAATACTAAAGCAGATCTAAGCTATTTTGGTAAACCAGAAATCAAAGATATTTCTTCTTCACTTGGGGGATCAATCTCAGCTTGGGACGAGGAAGAAGAGGATTAGAACAATTTTCAAGGATTTTGTAAGTTACTATTTAATTTTTCAATGGTCATATGGAACTTATTATGGCCGTTCCATTTTATCATTCCTTGGTTATAATCTTATATAACTTATCAGAGCGTCTGAGCTTGTTTTTTATGGGGAAAGAACAGGGTATTCCTTTGCCTGCTTCTTTAACGGACTTATCTTCTACCCTTAGTTCCTCTACATGGGTTTTAATCACCCCGGTTGTAGGTCCGATAATGTAAACTTCTTCGCCGGCAGCAATATTATTTGCCTCTGGTAACAATTCTGCTACCTGGATATTGGTAAAATAATTGGTGATTTTTCCTACATATATTTTTCTTTTTTTGGCCTGGGAACCATATTTATGACTCCATTCACCCAGTTTTTTACCTAAATAGTAGCCTCCCCAAAAGCCCCTGTTAAAAACTTCTGATAATCGGCGTTTCCAATCTTCAATTTTTTCCTCCGAATAGGAATTATCAAAATAGCTTTCCACAGCCTCTTTATAGCATTCTGTAACGGTTTTAACGTATTCAGGCGACCTTGCTCTTCCTTCAATTTTCAAGACTTTTACCCCAGCATCAATGATTTTATTCAAGAAATCAATTGTCATCAAATCTTTAGGAGACATGATATACTCATTATCAACTTCCAGCTTATAACCACTTTCCTTTTCAGTTACTTCATAAGCCTTCCGGCATGTTTGTAAGCATTCCCCACGATTAGCAGAATAATTCTTTTCATGCAAACTAAGATAACATTTCCCCGAAATAGCCATGCAAAGAGCGCCATGTGCAAATAATTCTATCCGCACAAGGTTACCTGAAGGACCTCTAATTTCTTCTTCTTCAACCTGCTTAGCAATATTCGCAATTTGTTCAAGGGTTAACTCCCTTGCTAAAACTACAACATCTGAAAAGCGGCTATAAAACCTGAGGCTTTCTATGTTGCTAATATTAAGCTGTGTAGAAATATGTACTTCCATTCCTTTATTAAAGGCGTATTCAACTACGGCCATATCTGAAGCAATTATAGCATCTATGCCTGTTTCCTTGGCCTTATCCACAATTTGCCGCATCAATTTAACCTCTTCATCATAAATTACAACATTGACTGTCAGGTAGGTTCTAACGCTATGCTCCCTGCATAAAGATACAATCTCCGAAAGGTCATCCATTACAAAATTTATAGTTGATTTTGCTCGCATATTTAGCTTTTCAATGCCAAAATATACTGAATCGGCTCCACCCTGTATTGCAGCACGGAGGGATTCAAACGACCCCACAGGTGACATTATTTCAATATCTTGTCTATCCATGTCTTTAAATTTTATACGCTCCTCTTAAATTTTACTACTCACTGGAATCCTTAATTAGCACTTCAATTGAATATTCCTAATAAAAACCAGCGGCAGGGTAAAATATTGAATTCAATTTTTAATTAAACTTCTGCAAAGTTAATATTCTTTCAATAATGATTTTACATATATTTACGTTCTTTGTTTAGTCTCATTACCAGAAAAACCGGGTTTATTAAAATGAAGCTCATCAAATCAATAATTACAGGCATACTTTTTAGTGTATTTATTGTAATATCTGTTTCTTTTATTATATCATTTGTTTATGAAGATGAAATCTCAGAAATATTTCTCGAAGAATTTAATAAAAGAATTAAGGCTGATATTCAAGCTGAAAGTATAAATTTATCGCTTTTACATAAATTCCCGGGTGCTTCCGTAGAGCTCAAAGAGTTTTCACTTAAAAATTATGATGGTACTGATACCCTTCTCAATTTTACGGCCGGAAGGGTTTTCTTCCAGTTTGATATAATAGACATTTTCACCAAAGATCTAAACATTAAAAGAATAACTGCAGACAATGGTGAAGTATTCATTCAAACCAATAAATCAGTAGAAATTCAGGAAAAAAGTTCTAAAAAAAGTAGTATAAATCTAAACCTGGAGAAACTGACATTCAATGATTTCAATTATTCTATTATCAATAAAAACAAAGCTTTAAACATAAAAGGCAGTACAAAAAAAACAACATTATCCGGAAACATTAGCTCAAATAATAAACTATTAAATATTGATAGTGAATCATTTATTAATTTTTTAAAAATTAATAATTTCCCTTATATTCAAGACAAAAATTTTCAAATTTCATCCACAGTCCATGCTACACCAGATTTATATGCTATAGAAAAGGGGGCATTCAAACTTGAGAAACTTCCATTTACTGCAAATGGAAAAATATTTAGAGATAA
The DNA here is from genome assembly GCA_046545795.1 of Bacteroidales bacterium. Classification (GTDB taxonomy): domain Bacteria; phylum Bacteroidota; class Bacteroidia; order Bacteroidales; family UBA12077; genus JAGXLC01. The sequence goes on from JBKGZD010000042.1 coordinate 8,508, forward strand.
CAATACAATTGACTTGGAAATAAATGGGAAAAACATAAAAACATCTGATTTGCAGTTATATATGCCCTGGGAATTTAAACAAAAATTTAAAAATTTAACAATTCAATCGGGTCGACTTGACCTCTTAGGAAAGGTAAACGGGGGTATGAAAAAAAGTTTCCCCAATATCGAAATCGATTTTTCTTTATCTAAAGGAAAACTTAAAATAGACAATAAAAATAGCTTAAATTTCAAAGACATAATTGCTTCTGGATATTTTACTAATGGGCGTTATAATTCACCATCCTCTTCCTATCTTGTTTTAAACAATCTAAGTGCATCGTCAGGAAAATCTAAAATAAAAAGCACTGCCGAAATATACAACTTTCTGAATCCGACTTTAAAAACAAAAGGCACTGCTGAAATTAGTCTGCAAACATTGACTGAAACAATTCAGTTAGAAGATTTTAAAAATCCTGCAGGGTCGATTGAAGCAAACTTTTCATTAGAAACACCCATTGGTGAGTCAGTCGAGTGGTTAAACCTTATTGACAATAATAAACTAGAAGGAGATATTACTTTTTCCAGGGGAGCATTCCAATATAAAAAAATAAATGTTGAAGAGTTAAACGGGTTCATTTACCTGAAAAATTCAATAATTAATACAGACAATCTTAATGCTATAATTAATAAGCAGAATGATTTAAGCTATACAGGAACTATCCAGGGATTATCAGACCATCTAAGAGACAGTACAAAAAACATAACCCTTAAAGGGAACATGAACGGTAAGTCCATTAACATAGATTCTTTATTCAATGCATCAGACACAAATGCAACCTTATTTAATAAAGATAATTCGATAAACAGCAATATCAACCTCAACTTCAATGAGTTAAAATGGGGCAGATTTTCAGCTTCATCATTAAATGGAGCAATTATATATGGCAACAATTCACTTGCCTTAAAATCCATTGACTGTAAGACACTTGGAGGAAAAATGACAATAGATGCCGAATTAACACAAAACAAAGACCAGTCTTACCAACTTAAAAGCCAGTCTTTTCTGGACAATATTGATATTAACCGTGCTTTTCAAGTGTTTAATGATTTTGGACAGAATTATATAACCAAAGAAAATATAAATGGAAAAATTTCAGGTGAAATAATCTTTTCTTCTGACCTTTCTCCCGAGCTTAAAGTAGAAAGGTCTTCAATGCATAATATCAGTGATTTTATAATAAACGATGGTGAGCTCTATAATTTTGCACCGCTGAACAGCCTTTCCAGGTTTGTTGATGTTTCAGAATTAAAGCATGTCAGGTTTTCAACGCTGAAAAACAAAATTACCATAAAAGATAAAGTGGTCTATATCCCGGCCATGGAAATAAATTCTTCAGCCCTCGATCTCAACCTCGAAGGGTATCATCATTTTGACGGCGAATACAGATACAGAATTAACCTTCTTTTATCCGAAATTTTAAGTAAAAAAGCTAACCAGGATGTAACTAAATTTGGAACAATTGAGGATGATGGTGTAGGCAATACAAGGCTTTTCCTCATAATGGAAAATGTGGAGGGTGAATCAAAAATAAAATATGATAAAAAAAGCGTGAGAGATAAAATCAAAGAAGATATTCAAAGTGAAAAAACAGAGCTAAAACAAATCTTGTTTGAAGAATTTGGTTTGTTTAAAAATGACAGCAGCATAGGGAATTATGAGAAAAAAGAAATGAATGAGTTCAAAATACAATGGGAGGAGGAAGATAAAAGGAAGAATAAAAAGGAAAATAAACAAAAGAAAGAAAGTGAGTTTCAAATAAAATGGGAAGAAGATACATTAAATAGAAAATAAGCATATGAATATTTATTCAAGAAAGCAACGCTGGAAAATTCTCCTCTTATTCTGTGCACTAGTCATAGCAGGTGGTTCATATTGGTTTACTAAAAATCTTACAGAAAAACTGGAAAGTGAAGAACGCAAAAAAGTGGAGCTATGGGCTGAAGGAATGAAACAGCTTGTGCATAATCCGGATTTAACAAAAGATTATAGTTTTGTTCTTGAGGTTATCAGGAACAATGAAACTGTCCCAGTAATCCTGACGGATGAAGATCTGAACGTGATTTCTTCACTAAACGTTGACAAACCAACAAAGGAAGGAGAGAAAGATTATACCAGGATAATAGAGGAAATGATGAATGAGCATGACCCCATCGTCATCGAACTCCCAAATGGCAAGAAAAATTTTATTTTCTATAAGGATTCAACACTCCTGACTCAACTCTTTTACTTCCCTTTTATTCAACTCTTTGTAATTGCATTATTCCTGGGTGTTTCATATTATGCATTCAGTGTCTCCAGGAAGGCTGAGCAAAACCAGGTTTGGGTCGGGATGTCAAAAGAAACAGCACACCAGCTTGGTACACCAACAAGCTCTTTAATTGCAAGCCTTGAATTGCTTAAACTAAAACTAAATGATCAGACGATTATACAGGAAATTGAAAAGGATGTCAAAAGGCTGCAAAAAATTACCGACCGATTTTCTAAAATTGGTTCAGGAACAAAATTAGAAAAACAAAATATCATCCCGGTAATAACGAATACACTCCAGTATTTAAAAACAAGATCATCCAGAAAAGTAACTTATAAGACAAACTTTTCGGAAGAAGACAATGTCATAGTTCCGATTAATAAACCACTTTTTGAGTGGGTCTTGGAAAATCTCATAAAAAATGCCATTGACGCAATGAACGGAAAAGGAAAAATCAGCATTGAGATTCAAAACAAAAAATCAGATTTTATCATTGATATAATTGATACTGGTAAAGGCATCCCAAAAGCAAAACACAACACTATTTTCCAACCTGGTTTTACAACAAAAAAAAGAGGGTGGGGATTAGGTTTGTCGCTTGCAAAAAGAATTATCAATGAATACCATAATGGAAAAATTTTTGTCCATCAATCCGAGCTCAAAAAAGGAACTACAATTAGAATTATTCTCAGGCGTAATGAATTCCCAAAACCATAATATCATCAATCTGCGGCCAGTTCTTTTGCCACTCAGATAAAGTTTTCTGCAATTCTCTATGCTGTTCTGACATGGATTTATCAGAATTGTCTATCAGCATATTCTTGAAAGATTTTCGTCCGAATTTTAACCCTCGTTCTCCACCAAATTGGTCATAAAAGCCATCTGAAAACATATAAATACGGTCTCCTTCTGTGAGCTTAAATGTTTTTATAGAAAAAGGATTGTCCTTATAAGAAGCATGTATTCCAATAGGCATTCTATCTGCCTTGACTTCATGCAATTTCCCTTCCCTGATTATGTAGACAGGGTTGTAAGCGCCGGAAAAGTATAGCATATTCTCCTCTGGATCGATAACAGATAAAGATATATCCATCCCATCCCTTGAACTTCTGTTTTTTACAGACTGGTGGAGTGCGCCTATTACATCTTTCCGCAGCTGATTCAGAATATCATTCGGGCTAATTACTTTACTCTGATTAACGATATCATTCAAAAAAGCAACTCCAAGCATACTCATAAAAGCTCCGGGGACACCATGTCCTGTGCAGTCAGCTGCTGCAATTATAAGCTTTCCATTAACCTTTGACATCCAGTAAAAATCACCACTCACTATATTTTTAGGTTTAAACAAAACAAAATAATCATACAGAAGATTTTTTATGTTTTCCTCCTGAGGTAATACTGCATTTTGTATTCTACTAGCATACTCAATACTTTCTGTTATTATCTGATTCTGCTTAGAAATCTGGTCTCTCTGTTTAGTTGCCAAATCCCTTTGAGCTTCAATTTCATCTCTCTGTGTTTCAATTTCTTCTTTCTGGAGTTCCAGTTGTTTGTTTGTTTCTATCTTTCGTTTGTAACTGCGATATATAACAAACAGAAGCAATGAAACGAGAGCAAATCCCACTATAAATGCCCATTTAATAATTCTCTGTCTTTTAAGTTTAGCCTCCTGCAGAGCCTGTTGTCTTTCCTGCTCAAAGCGAAATTTCTCATGTTCTTTTTCAAACTCATATTGCATCTCCAGTTCTGTAGTATGCTGGTCAGCAAGACTATCTTTTAAAGCCGAATGCAGTTCATAATATTCCAGGGCTTTCTCATAATCTTTTGTTTGACGGTAAAGCCGGGATAGGGCACTATAAATATCCTTAAGTTCTCCCTTGAGATTTTGTTGCTCTGCTTCTTCCAGGCTTTGGAGATAATAGTCTAAAGCCACTTGCAGGCTGTCTTTTCTCATATAATTTTCTCCAATAAGGCGCAGGAGAGATGAAAGTTCCACCTTATCTTCAAGACTTCTTTTCAAAGATAATGCCTTATTAAGGTAATTCAGGCTTGTATCGTATTCCTCTTTCTCATAATAAATTTTCCCGATGTTAATTAAAGAACTGGCCACTCCATATTGATTGTCTTTTTCTTCATTTCGTTTTAAAACTGTCATGCTATATTCTAATGCCTTATCAGTTTCACCAGCTTTAGAGTAAATGAGACCATATTCTTTAAGGCACAATGTTTCTCCTGTTTGTACCCCCTGTTGTTCAGCAATAGTTTTATAAATCTCATAAGCTTTGTCAAGATAATCCAGTGCCTTATTATAATTTCCATTTAATTTGAACAACCTGGCAATATTTAAAGATGTCCAGGCTATTCCTTCAGTTGCTTCCAAATCTTCATATTTATCAAGCGCCCGGAGATGAAATTGAATAGCTTCATCATAATTCCCAAAAGTCCTGAAAATGCTCCCTATATTTGTGAGACTTCTGGCAATTTCTCCTTGTTCATCAGCCTGTTCATTAAGCTCCAGCGCTTTCTGATACTGTTTCAGGGCGCTTTCATAATCTCCTTTCAATTGATAAGTATTTCCCAGTCTGTTAATTATTAGAGCCTGCCAGCCTTTATCGTCTGTTTCTTTATTTTCAGAAAGGGCATGATTAAGATAGTAAACTGCTGAATCATAGTTATTGTCACGGTAATGGGCGTACCCAAGGTAATAATAAGCCTTCAGCCGATTTAATTCACCCTCAGAGGACTGACTTAATGCCTGTTTAGCATATTTTATGGATAATGAAGGGTCACGGTTAGTATAATAGGCTGCCTCATCAAGCAGAGTGCTTCTTACGGTAGTATCTTTTACTGATACTTCTTCGGATTGACCAAAAGAAAATTCTGTAGCAACAGAAAACAAAAAAGCGACTAAGAAAAAATGAAAAATCTTTTTTATGAGCATCTTATAAATTTTATAAAGATATTCCCGTAAAATATACAATGATACAGAAATTAATCTTTCTTACATCATTTCAAATTTACGTAAATGTATGAAAGATTTTTAATTTGTTAAAATTCCTGGAACTACTTTCCTTTTTGTCCATTCCCTTTTAGACTTCCAAACCCACAACTGTAATATCATCAATTTGCTCATATACCTCTCCAAGCCAATTGTTCATAGTTTTCTCCAATTGTTCTTTCTGCTTTTGCATAGGAAGGAGATGATTATTAAGCAAAAGTCTGCGGAAGGTTACACTTTTAAATTTTTTCCCTGTTTCTCCGCCAAATTGATCGATATAACCATCTGTATACATATAGAACCTATCCCCTTTTCTTATACTAAACTCCAGAAGAGAAAAATTTCTCATCTTATAATGGAAGGATGCCGGCATGCGGTCTCCTTTGAATTCAAATATTTTCTTATCTTTACTTGCTCCCCCTACCGGAATATAACATAGTGAGTTATTGGCACCGGAAAACTTAATTTTCCCGGCTGCCTGGTCTAATTGCAATATTGCTACATCCATACCATCTTTCTGTTCATACAATTTTCCTTCCTGGTGTAAATTCTCTATTATGCTTTCTCTTAGCTTATTCAATATTTTATCGGGTTCTGTAATTCCTTGTTTATTAACAATTTCATTTAATAATGTATAGCCAAGAATAGTCATAAATGCCCCTGGAACTCCATGTCCGGTGCAATCTGCCACAGCCAGGATCAATTTTCCGCCGACCCTGGAAACCCAATAAAAATCACCTGTAACAAAACCCTTCGGACGGAAATAAATAAAAAAGTCATTAAAATAATCCTGGAGAAATAAGTTGTTTTCAATTAGTGCTTTCTGTATTTTTTGGGCATAAATTAAACTATCAGTATAGTCTTTCTGGAATGTTTCAAGGTTTTCAAGATTTTGGTTAATCTGCTCATTCTGTGCTGTAATCTCTTCTGTCTTTTGCTGAATACTCTGGCTTGCCGTATACATATCACTGTAGGCTTTCTGTAAATTAGACTTCATCCTCCAATAGCCACGTATATAAAATAATATACGAATATTACAGAAGCTACCCAGCGCAATAAAAACAGACGTCACTATTGCATTGACCATTGAGCCACTAAATAAAAGATACATTGCCATATTTCCAAGAACAGCGAGCACAAACCCATATATAACAACCTGCTTATTGATTCTGAATACACTCAAAAAATTGATAAACAAAATAAGAAAAGAAAAGGAGAATAACATGGAATCCTTAGGTATGCCGATAATTTCATAATTTTTCAGTACAATAGCTGCAGTTCCATACAAAAAAAATAAATCCACAGATAAGGTTAAATATCCTAATATGCCCTTCCATTTCTCTTGTTTTAAAAAAAATTGTATTAAAAAAGCCAGACCCAACAAAAAAAACCCTAACAATATAACAGAAATATGTGTTTGGGTTAATGCAGCATTGCTATAAAAGATAGCATGAAGTATATTTGCTAAAAGTATAATCGACGCTATTCCAAGTCTTACCCTGTTCATGCGTCTTTCAAATTGAATCCACTTTTTGCTGATGATAAAAGATATTTTCCTTTCTGTGAGGGTTCTTTCTGTGAGAAAATTCATTAAGATATTTGGATTTTAACTGTTGTACTTTAGAGTGAATTGTAAATTTAAAAATGTTTTTATTAAACTTTAGTAGTTGATGTATATCTCGATTTAATCGCTAATCTTTTATATCCTCTTATATGAACAGTGTAATTTAGGAAGATTTATCTTTAAATTACAATATCAAAAATACATGCTACTTGTCCATAATAAATCTGGCATTTATTTTCCGCAATGTTTTTAAAAATATCCGTCTATTTTATTCAAATTATCGTATTTGGCATAACTGTTTTTAAAAATTATCCTCATAAAATTTAAAGTTAATAATTTGTTTTTATCCATCTTGTTTGGGAAGGATCTACGAAACAGAAATGCCCCGGTTAAAAATTTTTGACATGAAGCTACCATAAACACAAGTTCCTTCGAGTTTATTTCTCTTCAGGGAATAACCCGCATATTGGGAAATACAATTCGAAAACACATTTTTTTGAAAAGTTTGGATATCTAAAAGAATTTTTGTCCTCTTTTCTGAAAACAACACTATACAAAGCTAATATTCAATTATTTATAAAGCAAAGAGTTGTGTTTTCCCCTGATTTGATAGTTTTCTGTTCTTTCCTCCACAGTTTTTGACGAATGCAAGATTTAAAACGATTAGTACATATTATTTTAAGAGGAAAACGACCGAATAAGAAAAGTAAAAAAATATTGGTCATGGGTAGTGGCCCCACCAGGACTCGAACCTGGATCTAGAGTTTAGGAAACTCCTATTCTATCCCTTGAACTATGGGGCCATTTTTGTGGGTGCAAAAGTAAATTAAATTCCCCTAATTATCAAAAAGAGAGTGGTAAAATTATTATCTGCGCTTGAACTACGAAAACTGTAAAGCATTAGTTTGAAAACAATCATACGAGAAGTTTTCTTTCCCTTGAGTTTTATTATTTTTACCTACTGAAATGAATATGTAAAAGCAATAATATTATGAATGTTATTGATCTGGTTTTTGCATTAATCTTAATCTGGAGTGCGTACCGGGGTTTTGTGAAAGGATTTATCCTTCAGTTATCTACTTTGGCTGCTTTGCTCCTCGGAATATTCGGAGCTATCGAATTTTCCGATTTCACAGCTGTCCTGCTTACAGAAACTTTTAATATCTCTGCTAATTATCTAAACATTATAGCTTTTGCTGTTACTTTCATTGTAATAATTATTGCTGTACATCTACTGGCACGGATTATTGAAAAACTTGTAAAAGCCATAGCACTGGGATTTATAAACAGAATACTGGGCATAATCTTCGGCGTAGCAAAAGTAGCGTTTGTTATCAGCATAATCCTTGTTTTAGTTAACAAAGCCAATGAGAAATATAATTTCCTCCCGGAAGAAAAAACTGAAAAATCCCTGCTTTACGAACCACTATCCCAATTTGCACCAATGATATTCCCATACCTCAATTTTGAAGATCTTCAGGAAGATTTTAAAAACAAGGAAGAAGAAGACAATGAAAAACCCAGGAAAGTATGAATATTTACTTCATTAAATAAAAAGGCTTCACTCCTGGTTCTTAATTAAATCTTCCATCCATAGCATACCTGGCAAATTCCAAAACCTGTCAGGTAAGGAAAAACAATACATCCCCATTAAACAACGTGCAAATCATAGGAATCGTCGCCATCATCTACGGATAGTTTCTATAAGCATGGGATACCTCCGGTATCCT
>JBKGZD010000043.1:0-17008 GCA_046545795.1 Bacteroidales bacterium
GAGAATAGCAAAAATAATGATGAATAGAATTGATTTTTTCATAAGTTTATTTTTTTTAAGGTGTTATGTAACTTACCAGCAATCAGTACTTTCTGCTGGAAAAATAATTTACACTTTATCCTTTAAATAAGGAGCATACTTCTGATCTGTCTTCAGAATATGATTAACTAACCATTCTTTCAGAAACTTTGCAACTTCAATAGAAGTCTTGCTTTCTCCTCCTTCAAATTTTCCTTTGTACTTTTTTATTTCCTCAACAAAATTCTGATGTTCTTTTTTATGTTCCTCATAACCAGGAAAACCATAAACGAGCATCAATTTTTCTTCTGTAAAAAAGTGGGTTTTAGCGTAATCAAATAACTCATTAAATATTTCATTCAATTTTTCCTTCCCCTGTCCTTTTGACATTGCCTCATACAAGTCGTTAATTAATGATACCAATTGCATGTGCTGGGTATCAATTTCATCAATATCAGTTGCCATTGAATCTTTCCATTGAATAAAGCTCATAATAAGTAAAGTTTTTTATTGAAATCTTTTCAATTAACGACTTAAATTTAAAAATGTTTAATAAATGAAACCAACAAATAAGAAACAAAATAATAGTGTCTTGTAAAACAATAACTATCACTATGTTTCAAGTATAACGCAAGGAGAAATAATGATTATTTATAATTATTTTAAATAATTGCGCAGTTTTTCGGGGTATGTGTTATGAATTAACGCTCTTGCCAGAATATTTACCGTATCAAAAAGGGGAACGTTTTTAAGCTCTTTATACGGCAGGGCATAGGCAATTTCCGTACATCCGAGTATAATACCTTCTGCTCCTTTGGTCTTTAAATCCCGTATTCCATGAACCAAAATGTTTTTTGCTTTTTTAGAAACCGGGTTGGAAACTGATTTTATACCATATTCAGGATGGTAAATAGATTGATGAATGGTTTCCTGCATATCAGGTTCCGGGCTTACAGGTTTTAGATTTTTATTCTTCAATGCTTCCTGGTATATGCCTGTATGGTAAGTTCCTGAAGTTGATAATATTCCTATCTTTTCCAGAGAGGGATAATAATACTGAATAAAGCCGGTAACTTCGTCAATCATATTAACCAGTCTTACCTTGCTGCCGGATTTTTCCATTTCCTGCCGGAGGGTTTCAAAAATTTCATCTGCATGCATTGTATTACATGGTATTCCAACCACTGAAGCACCAGTCTGTTCTAACATTTTAATTATTTCATGTACAGCATATGAAGGATTAACACGCTCATTGCCCATAAGATATTCTGTGCGGTCTACAATTCTGCTGGGAAGAGAAAGTAATGCTACAGGGAGATGTTCCTGGTCACAATTTGCCTTAGTTTCATTAAAAATTTTTTCAACCAGCAGAGTACCAGCGTATGGTCCAACACCTCCGACTATTCCTATGATATTCTCTTTATTATTCATCAATTCTATTGTATTATTTAATAGGTCATATGGAACTTAACATGATAAAATAAACATTTCCTTTTGGGATAATCATGTTTATATTATTTACGTTTCATAATTTCTAATGTCTTTTCAACAGGTAAAGCTTCAATCTTGTTTCCATCACGTCCTTCCATTGACTTTGAAGTAAACAAAGAGTTTAATATAGCCTCTTCTGTGGCTTCAATTGTCGCCATAAACAAAGGAGACATATCATTATTCATTAGTTTTTCAGTATTTTCTGAGCCAGTTTTTTTCGTACCATCAATTCTGATGTTCTCATTTGTTGAAAATGCTATTACATAATCTCCGCTGCCGTTGGAAGAAATTCCACCCGTGCGTGCTAACCCAAGCATTGCCCTTTTGGCAAGTCTTTCTAAATTTCTAGATGACAATGGTGCGTCTGTAGCTACTACAATCATACAAGACCCATCAGCATTGTCATTTAAATCGTCATTCAGGTAATACTGGTCTAACTCAACTCCTACAGGCACTCCAGCAACCTGGAGCACTCCTCCATAATTCGTTTGCACTAGAACTCCAACCTTATATCCCCCTTTTTCGGCAGGCAAAACCCTTGATGAGGTACCAATTCCTCCCTTAAATCCAAAACATATTGTACCTGTGCCTGCACCAACCGAACCTTCATCAAAAATCCCATCAGTTGCATTTTCGATAGCCTCATAGACATGCTCTTTACCAATGTGCATTCCCCTGATATCATTAAGCCATCCGTCATTAGTTTCTCCAACAACAGGATTTACAGATCTTACCTTTTCGTTGCCTGGCTGATTTAATGTATATTCCATGATTGCCTCACTCGCGGCTGGAACAGATAATGTATTTGTTAAAATCACAGGCGTTTCAATATTGCCTAATTCCTTCACCTGGGTATAGCCTGTCAGCTTTCCAAAACCATTTCCGATATGAATAGCAGCAGGTACTTTGTTTTGAAAAATATTTCCTGAATGTGGCAATACAGCAGTCACTCCCGTTCTTACTGAATCTCCTCTTATCAGAGTAGAATGGCCTACTTTTACGTGCGGAACATCAGTAATTGCGTTCAATTTTCCTGTTTCCATTACACCGGTAGATACACCATAGTCCCGAAGTCTCTTTTGTCCTTTTACATGTGTTGAGTTCACAAATAAAAATACCAGAATACATAAAATTAAGGTGGATTTGTATTTCATAGATGTTCATTTTTACTGTTTGACCAGGTAGTGTAAAAAAATATTAATTGGATATATCTAAAAAAACAGGCTCACTCACTAACGTCATCTGAATTAAAACGAAAACCTAATCTTTTGCCTGTCTTCATCTTTGAATCAACGATTTTCTGGTGCATTTGTGCAACTGAAGCTATCTTTACCTCATCATAAGGTGGAACCAAAAGGTCAAATTCCAGCGAATACTGAATTGACCTGTGTACTACTGTAGCCAGGTTTTCGTCAGTTATAACCTGGTTATGAAAGTTTTTGAAAGAAAAATCGCTTTGTCTCTTACCCTCAACAAAAAAATGATTTTCGTGATTAATAAAAATCCGCGAAATTAAATAGCCTAAATCGTTTACTCTGTTGTATTTGAAAGAGTCTGATAAAAAATTATAGATGTTTATTATCCCACAATAGCTATTTAAAACATTATTTTTTACATATGGAAGGTTCCAAATGTGGTGTTCCCTGTTAAATTCAAAAATATTAGAATGCATGCTAAATATAAGCAGATCACCTGCAACCTTAAGTTCATTTTCAAATTCGCCCCTGGGAGAAAACTGTAGTTTTACACGAGCATCAACGGGACCTAATGCTTCGTTATAGTTTTTTGCCAATCGTTCCTGAACAGACTTTAAGTCTTTGTAGGCATTAAGAGTATTGTCAAAAACCTTCTGTTTTAACAAAGATTTTACCTTGATAATTTCTATCAGGTTTTTATCAGGCTCTTCGTAATTCATATTCAAGGTATTGATTCAAAAAATAACACTTACTAATAAGCCCTTGCAAACACAACTCTTCTTTTCGAAGGCTTCCCGGTCACAATACATTTACCTTCTGCTTTTTCTCCATCCACTGGGATACATCGTATAGTTGCTTTTGTATCATTCTTTATTATTTCCTCTGTCTCTGCTGTTCCATCCCAATGAGCTTCAACAAAACCACCATCCTCTTCCATTATGCGTTTGAATTCCTCATAATCATCAATCTTCTTAGTATTTTTCGTACGGAAATCAAGTGCTTTTTTATAAATATTGTTCTGAATATCTTCTAAGAGAGTATCTATTTTTTCAACCACACCATCCTGGTTAACTACTTCTTTTTCCAAAGTATCTCTCCTGGCTATTTCTATAGTGTTGTTTTCCAAATCCTTAGGCCCAATAGCTAATCTCACCGGGTAACCTTTTAATTCATAATCAGCAAATTTCCACCCTGGTTTATGTGTATCTCTGTCATCAAAATGTACAGTAAATCCTTTTTCCTGTAATTCTGTTTTTATCCTTTCTGCTTTTTCCTTAATCCTGGATAACTGTTCATCGCTTTTATATATGGGTATTATCACTATTTGAGTTGGAGCAAGTTTTGGGGGCAGAACCAAACCATAATCATCAGAATGTGCCATTATAAGAGCTCCCATAAGTCTTGTAGATACCCCCCATGATGTAGCCCAGACATAATCTAATTTTCCATTTTTATCTGTAAACTGTACGTCAAAAGCTTTTGCAAAATTTTGTCCAAGGAAATGTGAAGTACCGGATTGAAGGGCTTTTCCATCCTGCATAAGAGCTTCAATGGTATAGGTTTCAAGTGCTCCCGCAAATCTTTCCGATTCTGTTTTGGTTCCTTTAAGAACCGGCAACCCCATCCAGTTTTCTGCAAAATCTGCGTACACATTAATCATCCTTACAGTCTCTTCCATGGCTTCTTCCCTGGTGGCATGTGCAGTATGACCTTCCTGCCACAAAAATTCAGCAGTACGCAAAAATAAGCGGGTCCGCATTTCCCATCTTACAATGTTCGCCCATTGGTTCACCAGGATTGGTAAATCTCTGTAAGACTGAATCCAGTTTTTATAGGTGTGCCAGATAATAGTTTCAGAAGTTGGTCTTACAATTAACTCTTCCTCAAGCTTTGCTTCAGGATCGACTATTATACTGTTGTCTTTTTCATCATTTTTAAGTCGATAATGCGTAACTACCGCACATTCCTTCGCAAAACCTTCAACATGGGATGCTTCACGCGAAAAAAATGATTTAGGAATAAATAAGGGAAAATAAGCATTAGAGTGCCCGGTATCTTTAAACATTTTATCTAAAACAGACTGCATTTTTTCCCATATAGCAAAACCGTACGGTTTAATCACCATACATCCTCTTACCGGGCTGTTTTCTGCCAGGTCTGCTTTAATAACTATATCATTGTACCATTGTGAATAATTATCTTCTCTTTTTGTTATTTTTTTTGCCATATTGGAACAAAATTTGTAGTATTATTGTTAGTTATTAAACGAAACAAAAATTGATTATTTTAGACGCAAAATAAATAAATAAAATTCTATAATAAAAATAAGGTTACAACATATATATAATCTTAAAGGGAAAATTTTCAGAAACAAACAACGTTATATAAATAAGACCAGGAAAAGGAGGTTATCATGAAACGAATAAACATCATATTAATACTAGTAGTTACTGCTTTTTTCTTTGCTTCTTGCTCGGCAACGCTAAAGCAAAGAAGTGCAGTAGACGATTTATATTTTAATCCATCTGAAAGAACAGAATATACTGATTCAGAAGAGGATATATCAAACGAATATGAATCTATGCTTACTAAACAAGAGCAAGAATCAGACACAGTTATACCGGAAAAAGAAGAAGAATCATCTAAAAGCGGATTTGATAGAGTTTTAGTTGATGATTACCAAACAGCTCGTAATAAGAGGCAAGAAGCAAGGAGAAGCCCATCTTATGGAATGAGTGACTATTACAGCGTAAGGTTTTCTGATGATTATTTCTACGCAAGCGCATACGACCCTTCATTCTACAACATAATCATACTTGGCAATGATGTATGGGTTGAGCCCCATTATCTAACCTCTCATTTTGGAATAGGCTGGAGATATAACCGTTTTTACAATTCTCCCTATTCTCATCATTATGGTCATTTTGGTATGAATAGTTTTCATCCATATCACTATTCCCCTTTCTATCATTCACCGTATTATTCTTATGGATTTGGATATAATTACGGATACTATGGTTCATCTTATTATAACATGCATGGTTATTATGGCAGTAATTATCCGAATTATACATCATCTTATTCTACTAACGAATACAAACGTAAAGATGATCGCAGAACATTGGTAAGCAATGATACAGAAACTACTAATAACGTACGTAAGCGTGTTCAGAGCACAGAGCAAAGCTCTCAAAAATCTGGTAGTGAAAAAGAAGATGACAGACGTCAGGTTACAAGAGAAAGAACAACAGACAGGGAACAAACTGCCAGGAGCCGTTATATTCGAAGAAGTGACGATGGAAAAAGTGCTTCAACCTATAACAGGGAACGACAAGAAAGCTCAAATAGATATGAAGAAAGAGAAAGAGCAAATTCTTTGGCCAGGTATACAGAAAATAGGGAGAGAAAGGATAATCAGGAAAGGAAAGCAAGAGAAGTAGAAAAACGCAGGGATGTCAACCGTAATTATACAAGGCCAGAAAACACAAAACGCTCTGTGCGTAAGGCTATAAAGGAAGCTGAAAACAAAAGATCAAATTATTCCAGGAACAATGACTCAAACAGCTCAGTTAGAAGAAGCAGAAGCAATAACAATTCTTCAGGGAGCAATAGTTCCTCCGGAACAAGAGTAAAAAGTTCCTCAAGTTCTTCTTCCTCCTCAGGAAACAACAGGTCTTCTTCATCCAGCTCCAGTTCCGGACGAAAAAGAAAATAGAATGTAACTAAATATAAAAAAATATATGCCCCACTCCTGTTGTTGGGGCATTTTTTAAACCCAACTAAATAACAAGCTTTATGAAAAAACAAATTAGCCTGACAATCATAATATTTATAATATCTGCTATATCTGTTTTTGCCCAGAATATAGAATATGATGCAGCAGTTAGAAATTCACAGACAACATATGGTGGAACTGCAAGATTCACTGGAATGGGTGGGGCTTTCAATGCGCTCGGTGGCGATCTTTCATCTCTTTCGATAAATCCGGCAGGTGTTGCTGTTTACAGTGGCCTACAGGTACTTGCAACACCAGTTTTTCATTCTAGCAAGACAAATACCAATATGCTGGGATCCGAAAGAGAAGAGATTGATTATAATTTTAATTTCAATAATGTAGGCCTTGTTTCATCATACGAAGTAAGTGATGAATCCCTTTGGAAAAACATCAATTTTGCACTGGGATATAACCGGCTGGAAAATTTCAATAATACGTTTAATGTAAAATACTTTAATAAAGATTTCTCACTGATGCATACCTACGTGGATAATGCAAACAATGATAATTACAGCAACGATTATGAAGATTTGGCCTTCCAAACCTACTTAATGAATGATTATTATCTTGATGGTACAGACACAATTTATGAGTGGTGGTCACCGGTATCTGATGAGATGAACTACACGGATACAGCTTCTGGCGTTGACGAAGTTGGTGTTAATCAAAATAAATACATTAATTCTTCGGGTTCAAATGGCGAATATTTCTTGTCTTTAGGAGGGAATTATGCCAACAAACTTTTTATTGGTTTCACATTTGGTATCCAACGCTCATATTATGAAGTAAATAAAACTCATTCAGAGTATGAAAATAATGATGAAATGCTTGATTTCCATGCATTTGATTTTACAGAATATGAAACCCAATCGGGTACTGGTTATAATTTAAAAATCGGAGCCATCTATCGCCCTACAGATTATCTGCGGTTAGGTGCAGCAGTTCATACCCCTACTTTCTATAAGATGGAGTATACATGGTACAACAAAATGAATTCTGAATTTGATGATGGAGAAACTTATTCTTTTTCATCAGATAATTATTCTTTCTCCTACAATTTAATCACACCCATGAGGATTGAGACAGGTGCAGCATGGCAAATCCAGGACAAAGCAATAATCAGTGCTGACTATGAAAGAGTAGATTATTCCATGGCTAAGTTAGAAGACAAGGAAGGGAGAAATATCTATGAAATGGAAAATGACAGTTTGAATAATACCCTGGACGCAGCCAATAATATCCGTCTTGGTGCCGAATATAAATTCGATAATTTTTATATCAGGGGTGGATATGCACTATACCAAAGCCCCTATTCAGAACAACACTCTAATTTTCAAAAAGATAAAGAAATTTACAGCGGAGGCATTGGATACAGGGAAGGAAGCTTTTTTATTGACGCCTCATTCCAAAGGAGTATAGTAACTGAAAATAAGTTACTCTACCGTCAAATTTATAACTTACAAAACCAAGCTACTAAAATTGAAAATAACTTTGACCGGATTATTGTTACAATTGGATTGAGACTATAATTAGGATATTTTTTTTCCTAATCTCCTTTTCCTCTCTATTTTATAGGAAATAAATATTCTGAAAATTTCCAGTATTAAACCTAAGCTGAAAAACGAATGATTTCAGCTTAGGTTTTTTTTATTATAATGCAGGTACCTATTTAAAGTCAAATTATTGTAGATCCAAAACGTCCAATAAAAATATTTTAACTGAATGATTTGCATTGTTCGTAATACTTTAAAATCAGATGTGGCAATAAAAAGAGTACAACAGTTTACCAACTATTTAACAGTAAATTTTGACAACATTTTATATATATATTGGATAAATTCCTATTATTTGTTTATTTTCGCAAAGAATCTAAGACCCTAAAAACTATAACGATTGATAAATAATCGTTTGAAAAACCGGACACGATGAATACAGAAGACAAGCAGCAATTCAACTCAGAGCAGAATCAAAACACAAGTCAGAATATTGATTCTGTTACCAAAAATCAAGTAGAAAACAAAATTAACGAGCAGGAAGAAGATCAAAGCGAAGATAATTATGAAGAGGACTGGGATGATGACCAGGCAGAGGCAGATGAATACGAAAACGAAAATGGAGACCTTCCGAAAATTGATTATACTGAATATTCAAGGGAAGCCCTTGTAAAACGTCTAAAGGAAATCATTGAGAACGAAGAAATTTCCAACAAAAAACGGGAAATTGACATCATCAAAGCTACCTTCTACAAAAAGCACCGTGCTTTTAATGATGAGCAAAAAAAAGAGTTTATTGGTAAAGGTGGAGACCCGGAAGAGTTTAAGCCCGAAAAAGACCAGCTTGAAATTGAGATTAAGGAGTTACTTAAACAATATAAAGACAAAAAAAACCAGATTAACAAGAAAATTGAAGAAGAAAAGAAAAAAAATCTTGAAAAAAAGAATCAAGTTATTGAAGAGTTAAAAAATCTGGTTAATAAAAAAGAATCATTGGGCCAAACTTTTAAAGAATTTAGAGACTTACAGCGCAGATGGCGTGAAATTGGACCTGTCCCACAAAATAGGGTAAAAGACCTGTGGGGAACTTACCACCACCACGTCGAAAAATTTTACGATTATGTAAAAATCAACAAAGAGCTGCGTGATCTGGATCTTAAAAAGAATTTGAAAGCAAAACTTGATTTGTGCGAAAAAGCTGAAAAATTAGATGAGGAAAAGGATATAGTCTATGCTTTCAAAACATTACAGCAATTACACGATCAATGGAGGGAAATAGGACCCGTACCAAATGAGAAGAAGGAAGAAATATGGCAACGCTTCAAGGAAGCAACGAGTGTAATTAATAAAAAGCATCAGAATTATTTTAAAGAACTCCGAAAACAACAGAATGCTAATCTCGAGGCTAAAACAAAACTATGCGAAAAGGCTGAAGAAATAGCAGAAATGGAGATTGATACCCACAAAGACTGGAACTATTACACCAAACAAATTCTTAACCTGCAAAAAGAGTGGCGAACAATAGGTTTTGCACCCAAAAAGCACAATAATAAAATCTATAGAAGATTCCGTAAAGCATGTGACAGATTTTTTGCTAAAAAACGCGTCTTCTACTCACAGCATAAAGAGTGGCAGGAAAATAACCTTAAGAAAAAAGAAGAATTTGTTAAGCGAGCTGAAGAACTTAAAGACAGTACGGACTGGGACAATGCAACCAAAGAGCTTATTGAATTGCAAAAGGAATGGAAAGAAATAGGTCCTGTACCCAAAAGATATTCCGAAGATGTATGGAAAAGATTCAGAAATGCTTGTGATCAATTCTTCCAGAGAAAAAAGAACACTGAAACCACAAAAGATAAAGATTTTGATAAAAACCTGAAGTTAAAACAAGATCTGATTGAGGAAATTAAAAATTATAATCCTAAAGAGCACAGCTCAGAAGAGAATCTGAACAAACTTAAAGAATTTGAAGAGCGCTGGGCCGAAATAGGATTTGTACCATACAAATATAAAGATAAAGTTCAGCAGGAATACAGAGAGGCCATGTATAACCAATACAACAAGCTGGATATTGATGAAAATGAGCGTGAATTACTAAAGTACAGGAGTAAGATTAAAAACATACAGCAAAAGCCTAAGGCTGAGAGTAGAATACGCCAGGAGAGGGATAAATTTCTTAACAAGATTAAAAAACTGGAAACGAATATCATTACCTGGGATAATAACCTGGGGTTTATTTCTGCTGAATCAAGTGAAGCCAGCGAAATGATAGAGGACTACAAAAACAAAATAGAGAACGCCAAAAAAGAAATTGAACTGCTTGAAGAAAAAATCAAATTGATTGATCAACTCGAAGAAGAATAACAAATTACTGAAAATTGGAAAAAAGAACAAAATATATTTTCGTCACTGGCGGAGTTACCTCTTCATTAGGTAAAGGTATTATTTCAGCATCACTCGGCAAATTATTACTTTCACGCGGATACTCCGTTACCATTCAAAAGCTGGATCCTTACATAAACATTGACCCGGGAACACTCAACCCTTATGAGCACGGAGAATGCTACGTTACTGATGACGGAACAGAGACTGACCTGGACCTGGGACATTATGAGCGTTTTACAAACGTTATAACATCACGTAATAATAATGTAACCACAGGCCAAATATACCAGTCTGTTATTAATAAAGAACGCAGAGGAGATTACCTCGGAAAAACGGTGCAGGTTATACCACATATCACTGATGAGATTAAAAGAGACATTAAATTACTGGGCAAAAAATTTAATTATGATGTAGTAATTACAGAAATTGGTGGTACCGTGGGCGATATTGAATCATTGCCTTACATTGAAACGGTCAGACAGCTTAAATGGGAGCTTGGTGCAACAAACAGCCTGGTTATACATCTTACACTTGTCCCCTACCTTTCTGCATCAGGTGAATCTAAAACAAAACCAACGCAACACTCTGTAAAAGGACTACTGGAAAATGGCGTTCAGCCGGATATACTGGTTCTCAGAACAGAGCAGGAACTCAATCTTGAAATAAGAAAAAAGGTGGCCAGATTTTGTAATGTGGAATTAGAAGCTGTTGTGGAATCAAGAGATGTTGAAACAATTTACGAAGTTCCAATGCTAATGGAAAAGGAAAAACTTGATTATACAGTTCTTAAGAAACTCAATCTTTCCACTAAAACACCCCCTGACCTGGAGCAATGGGAATACTTTGTCAACAAACTTAAAAATCCTAAAAAAGAAGTAAAAATAGGGTTAGTAGGAAAGTATGTTGAACTTCCGGATTCATACAAATCTATATCAGAATCGTTTATTCATGCAGGGGCAATCAACGAATGTAAGGTAGATGTTATTAATATACATTCCGAAGATATTGATAAGAAAAATGTTGAAGAAAAATTAAGTGAATTTCAAGGAATTCTTGTAGCTCCCGGTTTTGGCCAACGAGGTATAGAAGGAAAAATAATTGCTGCCCAATATGCAAGAGAAAATAATATTCCATACCTGGGAATTTGCCTGGGAATGCAGGCTGCAGTTATTGAATTTGCAAGGAATGTTTTAGGATATTCAGGAGCCGACTCTACAGAATTTAACCGAAGAACCCCCTACCCTGTCATTGACCTGATGGAAGAACAGAAAAATGTCACGGAAAAGGGAGGAACCATGAGACTTGGTACATATCCGTGTCATATTAAAAAGAATTCTAAAGTGCACGCTGTGTACAACAACAATAAAATAAAAGAGCGCCATAGACACAGATACGAATTCAACGATGCTTATCTCAAAGACTTTGAAAAACATGGCATGAAAGCATCGGGAACAAACCCGGATACGAACCTTGTGGAAATTATGGAAATCCCTGAACACAGATGGTTTATAGGCGTTCAGTTTCATCCGGAATACCAAAGCACTGTGATTAATCCTCATCCCCTCTTTGTTGCTTTTATTAAAGAAACCTGTTCCTGAAATAACATCATTATGTAATTTTTCTTGATAATCTTATCTTTTAAAATTATATTTGCCCAATTTTAAAATAAAGTTGTGTAAAAAAAATTTAAGATGGATAGAAATTCTGTTATAGGTCTGATTTTAATCGCGCTCATTGTTATAATTTATGGTATCGTTAATAAACCATCCCAGGAAGAAATAGAACAAGCTAAAAGAAGAAGAGACTCCCTGCAAAGGGCTCAACAAGAGCAAGTTGACACAACAGAAGAAGAAACAGCTGAAGAACCCGGCGCAAAAACATCCGAAAGAGAAGAGCCAGAGATAGATACTGAATTAGAAGACTCTTCAAAAAACAAAGAATTACAGGATCAATATGGACCGTTTGCAGTTTCCGCTGAGGGGGAAGAAGAATTTATCATCCTGGAAAATGACAAAATGAAGCTTAAACTCTTCACCAAAGGAGGCAGGCCTTACTCCGTTGAGTTAAAGAACCATAAAACATATACCAAGGAACCACTAATTCTCTTTGAAGGAGAAGATAACAAATTTGGATTTAACTTTTTTGCGGACAAAAGGCAAATTTCTACAAACGAACTCTATTTTGAGAATGTTGAACAAGAAGATTCTCTTTACGCTGACAATAATGCTCAGCGTGTTACATTAAGATTATATGCCGGGGAAGACAGGTATATTGATTATATCTATACCCTCGAACCAGATGCCAATATGATGGACTTTCACATTAAGTTTGTTGGCATGAATGAGGTTATCCCCAATAACTACAGTACGCTTAATTTAGACTGGGAAATGTTTGCTCCACAATTGGAGAAAGGCAGAGACAATGAAAGCAATTATACTACAGTCGGTTACAAACATTACCAGGATGATGTAGATGATTTAAGAGCCAGGGGCAAAGATGATGCGGAAGAAGAAATCAATACCCGTCTCAAATGGGTTGCTTTTAAACAACAATTTTTCTCTTCCATCCTTGTGGCTGAAGACAATTTTGCCAATGCCGAAGTATCTTTTGATGCATTTGAGGAGAATGAAAAATATATCAAAAAATTGAATGCAGAAATTGCAATCCCTTATAAATCCCAACCGGAATACGAAATACCGATGAAATTTTTCTTCGGTTCAAACCACCATACCACTCTTAAAGGATATGACCTTGATTTTGAAGAGTTGGTAGATTTGGGTTCTGCAATCTTTAACTGGGTCACTAAACTTATTATTATTCCAATTTTTAACTGGCTGAATAATTTTATTCAGAATTACGGGATCATTATATTGCTGTTAACTATTATTATTAAGATAGGTCTATTCCCGCTAACATACCGCTCCTATCTATCACAGGCAAAAATGCGGGTTCTGAAACCAGAAATTGATGAGATTGGAAAGAAATATCCGAAAAAAGAGGACAACATGAAGAAGCAAAAAGCTGTCATGGACCTCTATAAAAAAGCAGGCGTAAATCCAATGGGAGGATGTATTCCACTTCTCCTGCAATTCCCATTCCTGATCGCTATGGTCCGCTTCTTCCCATCTTCATTCGAGTTAAGGCAGGAAAGCTTCCTCTGGGCAGATGACCTGTCTTCGTTTGATTCTATTCTTAGCTTACCATTCGAAATTCCCTTTTACGGTGACCATGTGAGTGGATTCACCTTATTAATGGCCATTACCCTTGTTTTTACAACACGGATAAATAGTTCTCAAATGGCAAGCACAGGACAACAAATGCCTGGAATGAAATTTTTTACAATGTATATGATGCCAATCATGCTGTTGTTTATATTCAATAACTTCTCTGCAGCATTGAGTTACTACTTTTTCTTATCAAACGGTATTACACTGGCTCAAACAATGATAATCAGGAACTTCGTTGACGATGATAAAATACACAAGAAGCTAAAAGAAAAGAAAAAACAAAAAAAGACGGCTAAGAAGTCCAAATGGCAGGAACGACTCGAACAAGCTCAAAAAATGAGAGAGCAACAGCAAAAATCCAAAAAACGTAAATGATAACAACAAGAGATAATTAAATTCAAAAGCCCGCGGTTTTCAGCGGGCTTTTGTAATTATAAATTTATCAATAATACCTGCAATGATTGTTTATATTTTCACCCAAAGAGATAACGCTCTACAGTAGCCATAAGATTATCCGGTCTTACAGGCTTAGCGAGAAAATCATCACAACCTGCGTCTAAAGCTTTATTGCGGTCGTCATCTGAACTGTAGGCTGTTTGCACTATAATAGGCAAAGAAGGATTTTTTAACTTGATTTGCCTGGTGGCATTCAATCCATCAATTTCCGGCATTTGAATATCCATTAAAACCAAGTCTATCTTTTTATGATTCTGACAAATATCAATTACTTCTTTCCCGTTTTTCGCCCATAAAATCTTTGCCCCATTATCCTGAAATATTGATTTTAAAAACAAAAAATTAATCTTTTCATCTTCAGCAATTAAAATGACTTTATCCTTCCAGTTATTATTCTCCATCTAGATTTTTTTTATTTCAGGGCATCATACATTTTCTTACCAATTTCAGCCGGGGACTCTGCTATATGTATTCCACATTCCTCCATTATCTTCATTTTTGCAGAGGCAGTATCTCCTTTTCCTCCGATAATTGCACCTGCATGGCCCATTCTTCTGCCTTTAGGCGCTGTTTTCCCTGCAATAAAAGCAACTACAGGCTTATTGCCGTTTTCTTTTACCCATTCTGCTGCTTCAGCTTCCATATTTCCCCCTATTTCTCCTATAATGATAATCCCTTCTGTTTCAGGGTCATCCATAAACAATTTTACAGCATCAAGTGTGGACGTTCCTACAATCGGGTCGCCTCCAATACCTATACATGTTGACTGCCCCAATCCAAGTTTCGTTACCTGGTCAACAGCTTCATAAGTCAGTGTCCCTGACCTGGAAACAATGCCAACAGTTCCTTTCTGGTGAATAAACCCTGGCATTATACCTGCCTTACATTCTCCGGGGGTAATAATTCCAGGGCAATTTGGCCCGATTAAAACTGTATCTTTATCTTTTAAAAATTCTTTGACTTTTACCATATCCTGCGTTGGAATTCCTTCAGTTATAGCCACCACTACTTTTATCCCGGCATCTGCTGATTCCATAATTGCATCTGCAGCAAATGGCGGGGGCACAAAAATAACAGAAGTGTCTGCTCCTGTCTCTTTTCTGGCATTTTCAACTGTATTATAAACCGGAAGTTCCAAATGTTTCTGGCCCTCTTTACCGGGAGTTACTCCAGCAACAACATTACTGCCGTATTGCAGCATCTGCTGTGCATGGAAAGTCCCTTCGCTACCTGTAATTCCCTGAACTATAATCTTTGAATGTTTGTTAACCAGTATACTCATAGTTACTTGTTTTGTATTCAAAAATACGTTTTTTCACCATAAATGCAAAGTAGATTTGAATATCATTTTAAACAGGAAGTATAATCCTCAAGTCCCAAAAATGCTAATTTTCATATAGTTAAAGATATATCTTTTGTTACGGATTAAATTATAAGTAAAATTAAGACTATTCTTTCAGGAATTAGTTTTAACCATGAAATGTTATAATTTTGTAAACTATTCTATTACAAGTAGTCTTGCTTAAAAGCATTTTTAGATTTATTGAGTATACTAAAAAATACCTGTACAATGGAAAATCGTCAATCAAAATATATAAACACTTTTTGTGCCATCTCCTCTCCACAAGGAAATGGAGCTATAGCCGTTATACGCATTAATGGAGATGAGGCTTACGATGCAGCAGACAAAATTTTTTATCCTGCCGTCAATACCAGGAGCCTAAGTGAACTGAAGCCTAAACAAGCCTATTTTGGCCAGGTAAAAGAAGATGAAAAAATCATTGACGAAGTGCTTCTCATGATTTACCAATCCCCTCATTCGTACACCGGTGATAATATGGTTGAAATTTTTTGCCACGGATCGCATTTTGTGCAGAGAAAAATACTGCAGATGCTCATTGATATGGGGGTTCGCATAGCACAACCCGGCGAGTTTACCATGAGAGCCTTTCAAAATGGAAAAATGGACCTTGCTCAAGCAGAAGGTGTAGCGGACCTTATTGCTTCTAATTCAGAAGCTTCACACAAACTTGCGATGCAACAAATGCGCGGTGGATTTTCTGATGAAATAAAAAAACTAAGAGAAAAGCTATTAAATTTCATCTCACTCATTGAATTGGAACTCGATTTCAGCGAAGAGGATGTGGAATTTGCAGACAGAAGCCAGTTGAAATCACTACTTGAAGAAATAAACTCACTGATAGAGAAGTTGATGAATTCCTTTGAACTGGGTAATGCCATAAAAAATGGATATCCTGTTGCAATAGCTGGAAACACCAACGTGGGAAAGTCTACTTTGCTGAACAGACTTCTGAACGAGGAAAAGGCAATTGTAACCGATATAGCAGGTACGACAAGGGATGTGATAGAAGATGTAATAAATATCCGGGGAATGGAATTCCGTTTTATCGATACAGCAGGAATACGTGATACGGCTGATAAAATTGAATCTATAGGAATTGAACGGACATTCACCAAAATTGATAAAGCAAAAATAGTTCTCCTGGTTGTCGACTCAACACAGGATGCCGATTATATCACACAAACAATCAAAAAAGTCGAACAACGTATTCAGGGTAAGAATATCAACCTGATTGTATTGATGAATAAGGTGGATCAAATATCTTCTGAAGAAAAACTGAGAAATACAGAAAACCTCATCAAAGAAATCCTTAAAACGGACGATGAGGTTTTGAGAATTTCTGCAAAAACAGGTAAGAACACAGAAAAACTGATAGAAACCCTGCTAGAAAAGGCCAATTTTTCTAAACTGCAGGAAAATGATATCCTGGTAACCAACACCCGTCACTATGAAGCACTCAGACGTGCCCATGAATCACTCCAACGCGCCCGCGAAGGAATGGAAACAGGTCTTCCAACCGACCTGCTTGCCATGGATGTACGTGACGTTATTCATTACCTCGGAGAGATAACAGGCGACATATCAACAGATGAAATCCTGGGGAA
>JBKGZD010000044.1:0-16992 GCA_046545795.1 Bacteroidales bacterium
TTACTCCACCCCTGAGCTTTGAGCTCGATTTCATGGTCACTATAGCTGATCATGTATGTACCAAACTCACTATCCGTTATATGTCCAATAGGATGGATTTTTGTTTCATTTTCAATCTTGGCATAATCTTCGGTTGAAATGGTAAACAGCAGCTCATAATCCTGTCCACCATTAAGGGCCGCCGTTGTAGGTTCAATATCAAATTTATCAGCCATCTTAACCGTTTCGTTATCTATCGGAATTTTATCCTGGAAAATCTTACATCCTACGCTTGAATTGCTGCAGATATGCAACAAATCAGAAGCCAACCCATCAGAAATATCAATCATGGATGTTGGAATAATATTATTGTCTTCAAAAAAGCGAATAACATCAGCCCTTGCTTCTGGTTTTAATTGTCTTTCCAGGATATAATCATGCCCCGATAAATCAGGCTGAGCACCGGGATGAGCATTAAATACCTCTTTCTCTCTTTCGAGTAACTGAAGACCCATATAAGCCGCTCCCAAATCGCCAGTAGTACAAATAATGTCATTCTTTTTGGCACCGCTACGGTATACAATTTTGTCGCTCCTTGCAGCACCGATTGCTGTGATACTAATGGTCAGGCCTGTCATGGAAGTAGTTGTATCTCCTCCCACCAGGTCAATATTATATTTATCACAAGCCAGCTTTATTCCACTATAAACTTCCTCAACATTTTCAAGGTTAAATCTACCTGATATCCCAATAGATACCATAATTTGTGATGGCAGGCAATTCATTGCAAGAATATCAGATATATTTACTATAACAGACTTATAGCCAAGATGTTTCAAAGGAAAATACATCAAATCAAAATGAATTCCCTCCAACATCAAATCAGTGGTAACCAATGTCTGCAAATTATTATAATCCATAACTGCTGAATCATCGCCAACCCCTTTTACTGTACTTTTATGTTTGAGACTGATATTTTTTGTTAGATGTTCTATTAAACCAAATTCACCTAAATCAGAAATGGTCTTTTTTTTGTTTGATTCTTCTCCCGTCATAACAGTTTTTTATTTTAACCATGAAAAACTAAACAATAATCACAAATTTGTTGTTCTTCAACCAACATTTATAATAAATTTGCACCAATTTAGAATTATTCTATATAGATCACGTTTAGTTAAATAGATAATGTTATTTTTGCAAAGTTATGGAAAAAAATCAGGATAAAATATTAAACAACCTAACCCAGGGTGAATATAAATATGGTTGGTCAACTGATATAGAAAGTGACTCAATTCCCAGAGGATTAACTGAAGAGACGATACGCATTATTTCAGCTAAAAAAAATGAGCCGGAGTTTCTTCTTGATTTTCGTCTGAAGGCGTTTAAGCATTGGCAATCAATGAAAATGCCTGCCTGGGCGCACTTAAAAATTCCACCCATCAACTACCAGGATATTATATATTATTCGGCACCAAAACAAAAAGCCGGACCACAAACATTAGATGAAGTAGACCCGGAGTTGAAAAAAACATTTGATAAATTAGGTATTCCATTAGACGAACAGAAGAAACTTGCCGGAGTAGCTGTAGATGCAGTAATGGACAGCTCATCAGTAAAAACCACATTTAAAGAGAAACTGGCTGAACTTGGCATTATCTTTTGTTCTTTCAGTGAAGCTGTACAGCAACACCCAGACCTGGTTAAACAGTACATGGGAACTGTTGTACCCTATACAGATAACTTTTTTGCTGCATTAAATTCAGCAGTTTTCAGCGATGGTTCATTCTGCTATATTCCTAAAGGCGTTAAGTCACCTATGGAGCTTTCAACTTATTTTAGAATTAATGCTGCCAATACAGGCCAGTTTGAAAGAACATTAATTGTAGCAGAGGATAACAGCTACGTAAGTTATCTTGAGGGTTGTACAGCTCCCCAGAGGGACGAAAATCAGCTTCATGCAGCCATTGTGGAAATTGTTGCAAAAGAAAATGCACATGTCAAATACTCAACAGTGCAGAACTGGTATCCCGGAAACAAAGAAGGAAAAGGCGGTATATATAACTTCGTTACAAAACGGGGTAAAGCTGAAGGTAACAATTCGAAAATAAGCTGGACACAGGTAGAGACTGGCTCTGCAATTACATGGAAGTATCCGAGTTGTATTTTAATGGGAGATAATTCAGTAGGCGAATTTTATTCTGTTGCAGTGACCAACAACCATCAGCAGGCAGATACAGGAACAAAAATGGTGCATATTGGGAAAAACACAAAAAGCACTATTGTTTCAAAGGGTATTTCAGCAGGTTACAGTAACAATAGCTACAGAGGCTTAGTAAAAGTTACCAAAAACGCAACAAATGCAAGGAATTTCTCCCAGTGTGATTCGATGCTTCTTGGGGATAAATGTGGCGCTCATACATTTCCATATATTGAGACAGATAATGCAAGCGCTATCGTAGAACATGAAGCCACTACATCAAAAATCAGTGAAGACCAGATTTTTTATTGCAATCAGCGTGGTATAGACAACGAGGATGCAATAGGACTAATTGTCAATGGATATGCAAAAGAAGTACTCAATAAATTGCCAATGGAATTTGCCGTGGAAGCACAAAAGTTGCTTCAAATAAGCCTTGAAGGCAGTGTTGGCTAAAATAAATTACAAATAGTTTAATTTCATTACTATGCTAAAAATAAAGAACTTACACGCATCTATAGAAGGAGAAGAAATATTAAAAGGAGTAAACCTGGAAGTAAAGAAAGGCGAGATACATGCCATTATGGGGCCGAATGGCTCAGGAAAAAGCACATTGGCATCAATTCTGGCCGGTAGAGATTTATTCACAGTAACAGAGGGCGAGGTAATATACAACGGAAAAGATTTACTTGAAATGGTTCCGGAAGAAAGAGCCAGGGAAGGAATTTTTCTTGGATTTCAATACCCTATAGAAATACCAGGTGTCAGTATGATGAACTTTCTTAAAACAGCTGTCAATGAGCAAAGAAAAGCAAAAGGCATTGAACCGATGAAATCATCTGACTTCCTGAAAATGATGAGAGAAAAGAAAAAAATAGTAGAAATAAATTCTAACCTCACCAATCGGTCTGTTAATGAAGGTTTCTCCGGAGGAGAGAAGAAAAGGAATGAAATATTCCAAATGGCAATGCTAGAACCCAAACTCGCTATTCTGGACGAAACAGACTCCGGACTGGATATTGACGCTTTGCGCGTTGTAGCAAATGGCGTCAATAAACTAAAATCGAATGATAATGCAACTATTGTAATCACTCATTATCAACGACTACTTAATTACATCGTACCCGATCATGTTCATGTGCTACATGGAGGCCAAATAGTAAAATCAGGAGATAAATCTCTGGCTCTTGAACTGGAAGAAAAAGGGTATGACTGGTTAAAAAAAGAAGCGGAAGTATAGACAGTAAAAAAAGGGCAAATGAGTACAAAAACACAACAACCCAACATAAAAGAATCCTTTGTTGAGTTATTTCATAAACACCATAAAGAACTCAATAACGGATTGCCAGACTTTATTAACAAAACCAGGGAACAAGCGCTGGAAAATTTCAGAAAAACAGGAATTCCCACTAAAAAACAGGAAAAGTATAAATATACAGACCTCACCCAGGTTTTTGAGAAATCTTACAGGAATTACTTCCAGCCAAAACCCATTGATTTTAAAATCGATGAAATGTTCCAATGTGATGTGCCCGAGCTCGATACCAATACAATTATTCTACTGAATGGTTGGTATTATGACCAGAAAAATCCAATGAAAAAACTTGATAGTGGAGTAATTATAGGTAGTTTAAGAGAAGCGGCCAAACAATATCCAGAGCTCGTAAAAAATCATTACAACCAATATGCAGATAATGAAAACGAAAGCCTTACTGCATTAAATACTGCTTTTGCACAAGATGGTGTATTTTTTTATGCCCCAAAAGGTGCCGTGATGGAAAGGCCAATACAAATTATCAACATACTCCTTGATGAAGAAGCAGGGATGAGTCAACACCGCAACTTATTTATTGCAGAAGAAAACAGCCAGGCTAACCTCATAATTTGCGATCACACACTTACACAGCAAACTTTTTTAACAAATTCTGTTACAGAAGTGTTTGTTAACCAAAGCGCCCATTTTGATTTGGCAAGAATACAAAATGAACACAATGGCGCAACTCAGCTATCACAGATTTATCTTCAACAGGAAAAGGACAGTAACGCATCAACAAATACTATAACACTTCATGGGGGACTGGTAAAGAATGATTACAACATAAAGCTTAATGGTGAAGGATGTCACAACAATACCTTAGGGTTGTTTTTATCAGACAGGGGACAACACATTGATAATTATGTCTATATAGATCACGCCAAACCCCATTCACAAAGCAACCAATTATTTAAGGGTGTATTAGATGATTTTGCTACAGGTGCTTTTAATGGGCGTATATTGGTTCGGAAAGATGCACAAAAAACAGAAGCATATCAGTCAAACAATAATATTCTGCTGACAGACGATGCTAAAATGAATACCAAACCCCAACTAGAAATTTATGCCGATGATGTAAAATGTAGTCATGGAGCAACTGTTGGGCAAATAGACCAAAATGCCCTGTTTTATCTTCGTTCACGAGGAATTAATTACAAAGAAGCACGTTTACTGCTTATGTATGCCTTTGCACATGAAGTAATTGAAAAAATTACGGCAAAACCTTTACAAGAAAGAATTGATGAATTGGTTAACAAGCGACTAAGAGGTGAATTATCACGCTGTAACTATTGCGAGCTGCATTGTCATTGATTTAATCCATATCAACCAATAATGGATGCGACATTATTAATAATACAAAGATATTTTATATGTGTTCAGCCAAAACTCTCGACATACAAAAGATAAGGGAAGATTTCCCTATTCTGCACCAAAAAGTTTATGACAAACCGCTAATTTACCTGGACAATGCAGCCACAACGCAAAAACCAGTACAGGTAATAGATACAGTAAAAGAAATTTATACGACTAAAAACAGTAACATCCACCGGGGTATACATTATTTAAGCGAAAGTTTAACCGAACAGTACGAAGAAGCAAGAAGATCAGTGCAGGCTTTCATTAATGCAAAAAAACCGGAGGAAGTTATTTTCACTAATGGGACAACTGATTCGATTAATGCTATAGCCTATTCTTTTGGAGAAAGATTTATTTCCGAAGGCGATGAAGTAATCATATCAGAAATGGAACACCACGCCAATATTGTCCCATGGCAAGTCATTTGTGAAAGAAAAAAAGCTTCATTGCGATATGTTCCAATAAATGATAAGGGTGAATTAATACTGGAAGAATTAAAAAAACTGGTATCAAATAAAACCAGGATTATCGCTGTAACCCATGTTTCCAATACACTTGGAACAATCAATAACATAAAAGATATAATAAGCATAGCGCACGGACAAAATATACCGGTTCTCATAGATGGAGCACAAAGTATTCAACATATGACAGTTGATGTGCAAAATATGGATTGTGACTTTTATGTTTTTTCAGGACACAAAGTATATGGACCAAACGGAACCGGAGTTCTCTACGGGAAAGAAGAATGGCTGGAAAAGCTACCCCCTTATAAAACCGGTGGGGAAATGATTAAAAAAGTGACATTAGAAAAAACAACATATAATGAGTTACCCTTTAAATTTGAAGCCGGTACGCCAAATTATGTTGGTGCGATAGGAATGGCAGAAGCACTGAAATATTTATCAAACATAGGATTATCAAAGATTCAGGAACACGAAGAGGATTTATTAAATTATGCATCTGAAAAATTGCAGAAAATAGAGGGGCTTAGATTTTACGGAACAGCAAACAAAAAAATAAGCGTACTGTCATTTCTGCTGGGTGATATTCATCCTTACGACACAGGTATGATATTAGATAAAATGGGGATTGCAGTACGTACAGGGCATCATTGCACAGAGCCTTTGATTGACAGATTCAAAATACCAGGCACCGTGCGGGCATCTTTCGCTTTATACAACACAAAAGAGGAAATTGACGTTTTATATGACAGTTTATTAAAAACAAAAAAAATGTTCCAATAAAACTACAGAATATGACTTTAGACGAAAAACAACAAGAAATAATTGAAGAATTCTCCATGTTTGATGACTGGATGGATAAATATAACTACCTGATTGAATTAAGCAAAGATTTGCCGGAAATGAGCCCGGAAAAAAAAGTTCCGGAAAATTTAATTGAAGGCTGTCAGTCAAAAGTTTGGCTTGACGCAGAAATTGAAGGAGATAAACTGGTTTTCCAGGCCGATAGTGATGCAATCATAACAAAAGGTATTATCGCTTTGCTAATTAGAGTGTTATCAGAAAGAACTCCAAAGGAAATCAAAGATGCCAATCTTTATTTCATCGACAAAATAGGCCTGAAAGAAAATCTTTCGCCAACAAGGTCAAATGGATTGTTAGCGATGCTCAATAAAATAAAATCCTATGCTATAGCATACGACGCCAAGTTGAACAAATAATTAAAAATACACCATGAGTGATCAAAAAGAATATTTAAACTTAGAAAGTAAAATCATGCAGGTTCTAAAGGAAGTTTATGACCCTGAAATACCTGTAAATGTATATGATTTAGGACTGATTTACAACATCGACGTAGACGATAATAACAATGTTGAAATACGAATGACTTTAACAGCCCCCAATTGCCCTATTGCTGATGATATTTTACAGGAAGTTCATGATAAGGTAAAAGACATCAAGGAAGTTCAGGATGTTGACGTACAGCTTGTCTTTGACCCGCCATGGGACAAGGATATGATGTCAGAAGAAGCCAAGCTTGAATTGGGACTGTTATAACCAGAACCCCTATTGACACCTTAAATTTCATGCCGGATGACAGGAAGAAACAAAGCGAGATCATCAAAGCCATGGCTAAAAAACACGGTTTTGATGATTGTGGTATAAGTGAGGCCGTTCCATTAAATAAAGAAGCAAATTATTTAAAACAGTGGCTTCGTGAAAACCGTCATGGAGAGATGCAATTCATGAATAACTATTTTGAGAAAAGAACCAATCCTGCAAAGCTTGTTCCTGGTACAAAATCAATAGTTTCTGTCATTCACAACTACTACCCAGGATCACCGGAACCCTCTGACACGTACAAAATATCAAAATACGCTTATGGCAGGGACTATCACAAAGTGGTGAAAAAAAAACTAAAAGGACTGTTTAAGTCTATTCAGGAAAACATAGGAGAAGAAATAACAGGGAGGTATTTTGTAGATTCGGCTCCGGTGATGGAAAAAGTTTGGGCAGAGAAGGCAGGACTGGGATGGATAGGCAAGAATACAAATCTCATTACAAAAAAACACGGTTCTTATGTATTTCTTGGAGAGATCTTTCTTAATATAGAGCTGGAATATGATAACAGGCCGGTAAAAGATTATTGCGGTTCATGCAAAAAGTGTATTGAAGCCTGCCCTACCAATGCACTGTATGCTCCATATCATATTGATGCATCCCGATGTATCTCTTACCTTACTATTGAAAAAAAAGGGCAATTACCTCCACAGATGAAAGACCTCCTAAACGATTGGATTTTTGGGTGTGATATATGCCAGAATGTATGCCCATGGAACCAGAATTTATCGGTCCACCAGGAGCCAGAATTAAAGCCACACCCAGCCATTTTTGAATTATCTAAGAACGACTGGGAGCACCTTTCCCAAGATAGGTATAATGAGCTATTTGATCGTTCGGCAATTAAACGCACAGGTTATAGAGGACTATTACGCAACATCGATGCAAATCCTGATTCCAGACAACACTGATCAAATATCAGTTTTATCATTATATTCTAACTGATCGGCAGTTAACTCATCATATTCACTTCTGTTTTTGTATAGGTCTAATGCAAGGAACAACGCCTGACGGAAAGATGTAACAGTAGCCTCATTCTTTCCGGCTATTTCATATGCTGTTCCATGAGACGGAGAAGTACGAATAATATTAAGTCCGGCAGTGTAGTTTACTCCTTCGTCAAACGAAAGAGCTTTAAAAGGGGCCAGTCCTTGATCATGATACATTGCCAGTATAGCATCAAATTTACTTATATTGTTTGTTCCCAGGAAGCTATCCGCAGGATATGGTCCGAATGCAAAAATGTTCTCATCCTTTGCCTTTTGAATAGCAGGTAGAATAATTTTTTCTTCTTCATCACCAATAACACCACCATCACTGGCATGTGGGTTCAGACCAAAAACAGCTATTCTGGGTTTTTGAATTTTAAAATCTCTAATCAAAGACCTGTTTAAAGTCCGAAGTTTACCCAGGATTTTTTCTATGGTTATTTGGCCGGGAACATCTTTAAGTGGAATATGTCCTGTAACAACACCTACCCTCATAAGATTACTTACCATCAACATGAGTACATCCTCCTCTGTACCAAAATGCTGAGCCAAAAACTCAGTATGGCCTGGAAATTTAAAATCTTCCGACTGGATATTATCTTTATTAATTGGCCCAGTGACCAATGCATCAATTTTATTATTTTTTAAATCCTCCACAGCCTTTTGCAATGCCATCAATGATGATTCTCCGGCTATTTGGGTATCCTTTCCCAACTCCACCCTGACATGATCAGACAAACAATTAATAATATTTGGTCTTTTGGGATTTGCTTTTTCTGCCTCCTTGATTATGTTTAAACTAAAATTTTCAATATTCAATGCTTTACGATGGTAAGCAGCTACCTTAGCCGAACCATAAACAATTGGCACACACAGTTCGCTAATTCTGTTATCCATTAACGTTTTAATAATGATCTCATAACTGATTCCATTAATATCTCCGTGTGTTATTCCAATTTTAACTTTATTATCTTCCATATATTCTCCTTATTTTTTCTTTCTTTCTGTTTTTTGCCAGATTTCATTACCACAATATTTGAAAAAATCAAGCATAAGCCGAACTCCAACACCTGTAGCACCTTTTCCCCTGTAGGAATCTGATTTCTCAAGATATGCATAAGGTGCAATATCAAGATGCAGCCAGGGGTAATCTACGAAATTTTCCAGGAATATAGCAGCTGTTATTGCACCCGCCTCACGTCCCCCAACATTTTTCATGTCTGCAACGTCTGATTTTATCATATCGCCATATTCTTCCCATAAAGGGAGCCGAACAATACGCTCGTAAGTATTTTTGCCGCTATTTTCAACTTTTTCAAAAATTTCCTCATCAATGTTACCCAGAGCCACTACACCCATAGGTCCTATTGCTATCGATGCTGAACCTGTCAGTGTAGCAAAATCGAATACCAATTCAGGATTATATTGCTGAGCAAAGCTCAAAGCATCAGCGAGAATCATTCTCCCTTCAGCATCTGTATTAATCACCTCTACAGTCTTTCCATTATGCATCTTAATAACATCGCCCGGTACATAAGCATTACCGTCTACACGATTATCTGTTGCCGGGACAAGACCAATTACATAGTACGGCAATTTCATGGAAGCCAAAGCATACATAATACCACCAACAGTTGCTGCCCCAGCCATATCCGATTTCATATCAGACATTGCCGATGAAGGCTTAAGGCTCATGCCGCCAGTGTCATACACAACACCCTTCCCCACAAGAACAAGCGGATTCTGATTTACCGCATTGTCGGGCTTCCACTCCATCACGGTAAAAGTAGGAGGATCTATGCTTCCATTGTTAACCGCTAACAGTCCATTTAGTTTTAATGAAGCTATTTTTTTCTTATTAAACACCTCAACTGAGAATCCGCTCTCTTTTCCCATATCCCGGAAAGCTTCTCCCAAATCTACAGCGCTCAGATTATTTAAAGGTTCATTAACCAGGTTACGTGCATGGTAGACAGCATCAATCGTATATTCGAGATCCTGAAGTTCTTCTATTGATATTCCGGCACTTAAAACCTGTATCTCTTCAAGTTTTAAATTACTTTCCTCCTTTGTCAAATACTTATTAAACTGATACAGACTTAAGGCCAGCCCTTCCAGAAATGCCAGAACTAATCCGGGATTATCAGAAATATCAACAACAATTAATTCACGGTGCTGATTCTCTTTTAAACTTGATACGAGCTGGCTGGCTTGCTTACGCATCTTCTCCCTGATAATATATAGTTCCTCTTCTTCAGGTATTATTCTGACATAAGACCATTTAAAATAAGAATTAATATCAATGGCTTTTTTATCCTCTTTAAGCTGATTTTTTAAATACTCCAGTTCAGTTGTTGTAAAAGAAAGATTCGAAAAATCATCATCCTTTTTTCCAATGTATATGGTTGAAATATCTATATCCCGTTTCTCTACTTTTTTAAAGCTATACTGCATTTTTTTATTTTTTAATAATCCCGGAAGCAAAATTAATTTAAATCAAGAGAATACAAGATAGCTTCCAGTTTACGGACATGATTTCGCTTATCCAGTTTTGGAGCATATAAGAAACCCTCTACAGTAATCACCTTTGTCTTGTCTTTATTGGTGAATGAAAAAGTAATGAACGGCCCGCCCATAAAATCATTTTTCACTCGCCATAATCCTCTCATAATAACTACATCATTTCCATTAACCGTTTCTTCTTCAAAAAACGGGTCAATTTCAGGTTCAGTCATCATATAAGATTTTGGTGAAGGCCCGGGAACAAATTTTTTCGTAAAGCGATCTTTTAGTTCAATAAGCTTATGCTTAGTCAGGTCTGTTTCATCCTTATAAGGTTTTTGATATATTAATATTCCTTTAGAATAATCTTCTCCCTCATCCGCAATCCAGACAAAATCTGTAGTATCCACATCCAATGAATAACCTTTTGGAATTACAAGCTCAACTCCGAATTTTTCTCTCACTCTTTCCATAACGCCATTATTCTTCGCTCCTTTATAAGTCCTGAGGTAACGATTCCTTTCCGCATCAAGAAATTCATTCAGAATCCGGTCTCTTTTTTCCCTGAAAAGATGCACCATTGCAGAATCATCAGGGGCTTGAGCATGAATGATCAATTGAGGCTTTGCATAAACATCTTTCTTGATTAACAGTTGAGTTTCCTCGTAATTACTTCCAACTTCTACTTTGAGTATATTTCTGTGCTTTCTAAAGATTTTTTTGTATGCATCAGGATGAATATCGGTCATCTCAAACAGGGGTTCAGGTTGAGGCAACCCCTTAAAAACCTGGCTTAGCGTCTTCTTAATTGAAGTACCAATGTTACCATTAAACTTTGTACTATCAACAACAACCAGAACGCTACCGGGTTTACCACTTGATTTTGAAGTATAATCCCCCCTGGAAGATTCTTCCTGCTTACATCCAAAAAGGAACGCAAGTATGATAAAAGGAACAATCGATCTATATATTAAGGTTTTCATAGCTTTAAGTTTTTATAGTGTAACGTGTGAAATTATATAAAAAAACAAAAAATTAATGTGCTAAGTATATTTTCAACTTCTTACCCGGCTTAAGATCATTTTCATTCTGAATGTCATTTTCTTTTATCAAATCTGCAACAGATTCACAATTAAACTTATTCGCAATACTCCAAATGGTGTCTCCATCTTTTACTGTATAGTGTACCACTCTTCGGTTTGTATCCGCCTCAGAGGTTCTTTTCATTTTCAT
The DNA here is from genome assembly GCA_046545795.1 of Bacteroidales bacterium. GTDB lineage: Bacteria > Bacteroidota > Bacteroidia > Bacteroidales > UBA12077 > JAGXLC01. The sequence goes on from JBKGZD010000044.1 coordinate 11,656, forward strand.
CTCCTCTTCTTTCAATCTCTCAATGTAAGATTTATCCACCCAAATATCAAGTTTTTGCCCAACCTTCAGATTATTATTTTCCAGATTATTCCATTTCTTTATTTCATCCATTGTGCATCCATAGGTTATTGCAACTTTATGAAAATATTCACCCTTAGTTACTGTATGGACAATTTTAGTTTTATCCTTATTTGAAGAAACGGTATTCGCCTTGTTAACATTGTAAGACAGAGAATTTAAGTTTGCTATTTTCTCTTCATTTTTTAAGAAAACCTCAATTTTATCTTTAGGCAATACAAGAGGTGCTTCTTCAGGTAATTCGGGTATTATATCTTTTCTGTATAACGGGTTTAGTATTTTTAAAGTTGTGCTTTCAATATCCAGTGTTTTAGAAATTTGATCAAAAGATACTTCAAAGTTTAACATCAAAGTATCTGTGTCAAAATGTTCATAATCAATATCTTCGGACGAAAGCTCGTGCTCTTCCATATGATTCATGGCATAGTTTATAGCTATAAATGCCGGTACATAACCTTTTGTCTGTGCTGGCATATATTCATAAAGCTCCCAGAACGACCTCTTCCCTCCTGAACGTTCTATAGCTTTCCTCACTTCTCCGGGGCCACTGTTATATGAAGCCAGTACAAGTTGCCAGTCACCATAAGTCTGGTAAAGATATTTAAGATACTTACATGCAGCCTCGGTTGATTTATATGGGTCACGCCTTTCATCAATATAAGAATTAACCTCTAAATCAAACATACGACTTGTATGCAGTTTAAACTGCCATAAGCCCACAGCCCCTGAGCTGGAAACTGCAAAAGGATCCAGTGCAGATTCTATTACTGCAAGATATTTGAGTTCATGGGGAAGTTCGTATTTATCAAGCTTCTCCTCTATTAATGGAAAATACCGTTTGGCTCTACCTGCAATTTTTTCTAAATGCTCACGCTTTTCAACAGTATAAACATCTATATAACGACGGACATATTTATTGTAATCCAATTCAATAGGGGTTAAATTGTTTAATTCTGTTAACCGGTATTCATACACCAGGTCTGGAAAGAAAGGAATTGAATCAGAGGAATAACTAGTGTTAACAGGCAGGAGACTGAAAATAAACAGAAACAAAAATAAATAATGTATTTTAACTTTTGTAATCTTTTTCATCAGTCCATTTGCTTTATTAAGACACCCTTAAACATTCTACATAATGAGGTAAAACCCCTTTAGTTTTATAATTAATAGTTCAAAATAGACGACAACTTATCAAATAAGTTTTAAAAGACCTCTTTTGGCTAATGTTAAGAAGTCTTAAAACTAAAAAGTCAGAGAAGAAATATTATTAACCTTCAATGCCAGTGTTTTTTTTATCCTCTTCTTTGCTCTCCTCCTCAGAATTACCGCCTTTTCCGGTGGCATCTTTAAATTCTTTTATGCCTTTTCCAAAACCCTTCATTATCTCAGGTATTTTTTTGCCGCCGAAAATCAACAACAAAACCAGCACAATCAGAACAAGTTCCCATGGACCAGGCATTCCTAATATTACAAACTTCATCATCTCTATTCGCTTTAAATTAAACTTTACTAAAATAAATATTTTTCCACTATTTTAAAATAGGTGCCTTACAATATCATTCCCAATCGCATAAACGAAAATGCTCAATATTATTAGCATCCCTGCAATTTGTGCATATTCCAGGAATTTATCGCTTGGTTTACGTCCGGTAATTACTTCATAAGTCAGAAACATTACATGTCCACCATCCAATGCTGGTATAGGGAGTATATTAATAACCCCAAGAATGATTGATAGTAATGCAGTTAAATTCCAGAAAGCATGCCAGTCCCATTGCCCCGGGAAAATTTTCCCAATGGTGATAAAGCTGCCTACTTCTTTATATGCTCCTGTATCTGGAGAGAAAATTAACCCTAACTGTTTGACATAGCTTCCAACTGTGTTCACCCCTTTGTTTATACCTGCAGGTATTGATTCAAAAAGACCATAGTTCATCGTATGCAAATTATAAACCTCTTCAATGGCTAACCCGAGATAAAATCCAAATTGTCCTTCCTCAGAAACCTTCACTGTGTATTCCTGTTCATCTCCGTCTCTTTCAACTACAACATCAGTTTCCTGCCCTTTACGCGATTTTAATATGTTTTCAAGTTGATCATGATAATTAACTTTTTCTCCATTAATAGCTAAGATTTTATCTCCCACCTCGAGACCCGCATCTTTAGCCGGGGATGATTCAGGTAACTGGCCAATTATTGGAGGTACGCGTGGCTGTATAAAGCCCGGGTTATTAAGTATTTTAGGAAAAACAGTGTCCTGTATATGCACAATTTCTGTCTGATTTCCTCTTTTTACTGTAACTGAGGCCGGCCTGTTCAAAATAATTTCCTGGAAAACATTATTAAATCTTTCCACTTTTTTTCCATTCACAGCCAAAATTTTATCTCCATCCTGGAATCCCACAGACTCTGCCACTGAGTCAGTCATAATTCCATGTTTATTCACCTCTTCTGTAGGCAAGTACTTTTCTCCCCATACAAATAAAACAGCGCCATAAATAACAATCGCAAGAATAAGGTTAACCAGAACTCCACCAAGCATAATTAGTAGGCGCTGCCAAGCTGGTTTTGCCCTGAATTCATAAGGTTTTGGAGGCTGTTTCATTTGCTCTCTATCCATTGACTCATCAATCATCCCGGAAATTTTCACATAACCACCCAGGGGAAGCCATCCAATTCCATATTCTGTTTCTCCTTTTTTTACTTTAAAAAGAGAAAACCCAGGATTAAAAAACATATAGAATTTCTCTACACGCGTATTAAAAAGTCTTGCAAAAGCAAAATGACCAAACTCGTGTAATATGACTAAGATTGATAGACTTAAAATCAGTTGTAATACTTTAATTAATATTTCCATTGAATACTTATTTTACTTTGTTTAAAATTAATTCTGAAGCAATTATTCGTGCTTCTTTGTCTGAATTGATATAATCCTCCAGGTTAGGAGAATTTATATAAAATGCCTTATGTAACGCTCCCTCTACAATTGCCGGAATATGATTAAAACTTATCTTCTCATCAAGGAAAGCTTCTACTGCTATCTCATTTGATGCATTCAAGATACACGGCATATTGCCTCCTTTCCTCATAGCCTCATATGCCAGGCTGAGATTTCTAAACTTTTCAGTATCTGGTTTCTCAAAAGTAAGACTTGGAAAATCTGCAAAATCAAATCGTTTAAAATCAGTTCTCACACGCTTTGGATAAGTAAGGGCGTATAATATAGGAAGCTTCATATCAGGTAATCCCATCTGTGCTTTCATTGAACCATCTACAAATTGAACCAGCGAATGAATAATAGACTGAGGATGGATTACAATATCAATTTGACCAGGTTGTAAGTCGAACAACCATTTTGCTTCAATAGCTTCAAACCCCTTATTCATAAGCGAAGCTGAATCAATAGTAATTTTATTACCCATTTCCCAATTGGGGTGATTCAGGGCTTGCTGTATAGTAACATTTTGTAACTCTTCCATAGTTAGATTACGAAAAGGTCCGCCCGAAGCAGTGAGATAAATTTTTTCTATCTCTCTTTCATTTTCCCCTGTAAGACATTGAAAAATGGCAGAATGTTCAGAATCAACCGGCAAAATTGTGGAATTAGAAGATTTAGCTAACTTGCTAATCATATCACCTGCAATTACCAAAGATTCTTTATTAGCCAGAGCTATGTCTTTACCTTCTTTTACAGCATTCACTGTTGGAATTAAACCTGCATATCCCACGATAGCAGACAAAACAACATCAATAGAGGGCATTGTTACAATCTGAGAAAGCGCTTCAAAACCTGTATATAACTCTACACCCTGTTCAACACAAAAGTCTTTAATTTCATCTGCCTTCAACTCATTTCCGATCACCACAGCAACGGGACTGAACTCTTTGATCTGCTCGGCAATAAGTGTAACATTCTCATTTGTTGTTAAAACATCTACGGTAAACATTTCAGGATATGCTCTGATAACATCCAGAGTTTGAGTTCCAATAGAACCGGTTGAACCTAAAATTGCAATACGTTTAATGTTTGTCATAAAGGTAATGGATACTTAGCTCTGCTGTTAAAAAATAATATATTTCTCCGGATCAAGCGGAGCTCCATCCCGCCAAAGCTCAAAATGTAAGTGAGGGCCACTTGACAACTCACCGGAATCACCGATAATGGCAATTGCATCTCCCGCTTTGACAAAATCCCCTACTTCTTTCAATAATTCTGCATTGTGCTTATATATCGAAATAATATCATTGGCATGTTGTATTTGAATTACATAACCTGTCTCCAGAGTCCAGGTGGCCATAGTAACTGTTCCATCTAGAGTTGCTGCAACAACATCGTTTTCACCGGCCACTAAGTCAGTCCCATAATGGTTCAATTCCGGATTAAAAGAATTGGTAACCATACCTTTAACCGGAGCTAAAAAATGAATTTGCGACATAGCTCGCTCACTGGGTGTATTATAATCCACAGAGAGGCTATACTGTTCTTCTTTCTCAATTTCAGCACGTAAAATCGAATCATGTTGTGAAGGGACAAAACTAACTTCAGCTGCCTCTTCAGACGAATCCTGCTCAGTAATATGATCCTCCGGGGTTCCACCGGATAATATTTGATTTAAATTGCTTAGGTATTTATCCCGCAAGCTAAGTTCCTTCTCTAATGAATCTATTTTATGGTAATTGGAAACGATATTCCTTCTCAAATCGCCTTCCGGATAACCTGGAATAAACTCTTTCAAGGAAGTAAAGGCTATCAGGACAATGACTATCCCGACAAGCAACAAAGTTCCTGTACCAATCACTGCAAAAACATTCAAACGGCTCAAACGCATGTACCATACTTCCTCGAAAGTATCATCATTATAAATGGTTAAACGGTACTTGTTTCTGAGCTTCTGGAAAAATCCTGCTTTTTTCTTATTTGCTGTTTCTTCCATTTGAAAACATTTTATCAAACTCACAAAGATAATAGTTTTCAATCTTTAATGAATAAAAATAATCCGAAACCTGCGTTTTTTATTTTCCTGCATTTTCATTCTCTCATATTAATACTAAATGTTCCGATTGGCAGAATGTGATAGGGCAATAAGTGTTGAGCCACGAGAATTTGAGTTCAGTAGGTTGATGGTGTTAATTAAGAAAACGTTTCATGTTTCACAGTTTCAATATTGATTTTTGTCATTCAATAGTCATTCGGTGGTCATTCGGTGGTTTACCCTGTGAAATTCTGCTTCGCAGAATATTTCACAGGGTCATTCGGTT
>JBKGZD010000045.1:0-16796 GCA_046545795.1 Bacteroidales bacterium
ATGCTTCTGACTTTCTTGATACCCATTTACTAACCCTAAAACTAAATGAAAAAACTAAAACCCTTTAACATAATACAGATTTTCGGGATTAAAATCTTACTAAATTAAACGATTATTTTTAAATTTTGTTGCAAAAAGTATATTTTTTTACACCATTAATTATCTAGTCTTAAGCAATTTATTATAAAAAACATAGAGAAATTTATATAAAGTAAAACTTAAATGATAAAAATCATTGCTTCCAGACATATGAATTAATCATATTTACGGAATAAAAAAAAATACATGTTTTTAAAACATTTTTTTTAATAAAACCTTTATCAGATTTTTTCGTCTATAGACGTTATAAAATGAAATAAACAGACTATAAAATATTATGCAAAGAGAAATAAAATTTAGCTTGTTATACAGAGATATGTGGCAATCCAGTGGAAAGTACGTGCCACGTGTTGATCAATTAAAGCGTATAGCCCCGGAAATAATCAATATGGGATGCTTTTCTCGTATAGAAACCAACGGCGGAGCCTTTGAGCAAGTAAATCTTCTCTATGGTGAGAATCCTAATAAAGCTGTAAGAGAATGGACAAAACCCTTTAATGAAGCAGGTATTCAGACCCATATGCTGGAAAGAGCGCTCAATGGGATAAGGATGTATCCAGTACCTGCCGATGTACGAAGACTCATGTTTCAAGTTAAGAAAGCCCAGGGAGTTGATATTGCAAGGTCTTTTTGTGGACTAAACGACCACAGGAATCTTGAACTGTCTATAAAATACGCAAAAGAGGCGGGAATGATTTCACAGGTAGCGCTGAGTATAACCCACTCAAAAATTCATACCAATGAGTATTATATGGGGGTTGTCGACAAAGCTGTTGAATACGGCGCTGATGAGATATGCCTGAAAGACATGGCAGGAATTGGAAGGCCTGTAAATTTAGGGAACCTGGTAAAAATGATAAAAGATAAGTATCCTGATGTAGTGGTTCAATACCACGGCCACTCAGGGCCGGGTTTCTCAGTTGCATCTACCCTTGAAACTGCTAAAGCAGGAGCCGACTATATTGATGTTGCCATGGAACCTCTCTCCTGGGGAATGGTACACGCTGATATAATCACCATCCAGGCAATGCTTAAAGATGCAGGGTTTAAAGTACCTGATATTAACATGGATGCTTACATGAAAGTGAGAGCTTTAAATAATGAATTCATTGACGACTTCCTTGGCTATTTCATCAACCCACGAAACAGGTACATGTCATCTCTGCTTGTTAAGGCAGGACTTCCCGGTGGAATGATGGGAAGCATGATGGCTGATTTAAAAAATGTGCAGCAAGGATTAAACCAAACCCTGGAAGCCAATGGTAAAAAACCGCTTACAGAGGATGAATTACTAAATAAACTATTTGACGAAGTAGTCGATATTTGGCCAAAACTGGGTTATCCACCTCTTGTAACACCTTTCAGCCAGTATGTGAAAAACATTGCATTGCTTAATGTAATGGCTGAGATACAAGGAAACCAAAAATTCCAGATGATCGACAATAATGCCTGGGATATGATTCTTGGTAAATCAGGAAAATTGCCCGGAAAACTTGACCCACAAATTATAGAATTAGCCAAACAACAAGGAAAAGAATTTTATGAAGGAGTACCCCAGGATAACTACCCGGATGCTCTTGATAAATATAAAGAAGAAATGAAAGAAAATGGATGGGAATTTGGACAGGATAATGAGGAGTTATTTGAATTCGCCATGCATGAAAGACAATACAGGGACTATAAGTCAGGCGCAGCTAAAGAACGCTTCCAGGAAGAACTGAGGAAACTGAAATCCGAGACTAAAGGAAGTGGAGAAAAACAAACAGCAGGTGGAGGAAATAAAGATATAGTTGCACCAACTACAGGAAGGGTTTATTTTAACCTAAACTATTTTATTGAAGAAAAAACACTAGATGTAGGATCGAAAATAAAAAAAGGTGAAAGAATCTGTTACATTGAAGCAAACAATACCCTGGAAGAAATCAACTCAGCATACGAAGGCGAGGTTGAAGATATATATATAAAACAAGGCGATATCGTCAGAAAAGACGAACTAATCCTTAGCCTGAAATAAAAACCGGGAGGCTGTTTAAAAAGGTCTCTATACAAGACAAGCTGAAAATCAGGTTTTGCCCCTAATTCGGCAATTGCCGGAAGCCCTGATTTTCAGAAACTTCACCCGGCAGCTGCCGGGCCGGGGCAAAAAAGTTGCTGAAAATCATTTTGTAGAACTTTTTGACAGCCTCTTAAACCTTCATAAAAAAAGGATATTGGTTATTCTAAATCTGATTGCTAATACTTGTAACTTTTTATAATCTCTTCAGGATTCATAAGAATATCAACGTACTGTGCTCTCTTATATACGAAAGGACTGGAAACATTTTTCCTGGATAATTTTCCCTGAAAATCTTTGATTGAAGAATAAGAGTAATTGTCCATCCATTGCTCCATTTCTTCAAGCATTTTCTGAATAACAGAAATTTTATTTTTGTATAAAGTACTGACAACCTGAACACAATCAGCGCCAGCCAATATCATCTTAATCACATCCTCTCCTGTAAATATTCCTGTATTGGCACATACTGCTGCATTAATATTATCATACAGCAGTCCTGAATAACGCAATGACAGTTTATGATCCCCTTTATCTGAGAGATTAAAAGGAAATGTATGTTCTTGTTTATGTATATTAATCTCAGGTTCAAATAACCGGTTAAAAAGAACAAATCCGTCAACACCCTCTGCATCGATGGCTTGCACGATATTCAGGATATTTGAATAAAAAGGACTCAATTTCACACTGACAGGTATAGAAATTTGTTTGCGAATATTCTTTAAAATGGATAGTTGCTCCTCTTCAATTGAGACTCCTTCTTTGTCAATAGCATAAGGAATATGAAAAAAATTCAGCTCTATGGCATCTACGCCGGTACCTTCTATTTTTTTTGCATAATCTACCCACGTGTCATTATAAACAGCATTCAGGCTTGCAATCACAGGTATACCTAATGTTGCTTTTGCCCTTTGAAGTTCAAGAAGATGTTCCTCTGGTCCGGCATGTTGAATATTAGGGTGAGTAGATATCATTTCCGGATGTCTGTCATCAAATTCGCTAAGTTCCTCATCTAATTGAGCTCGTTCCAGTTGTATTTGTTCTTCAAACAAAGATTTATACACAACTGCTGATGCACCGGCTTTTTCCATTTCCTGGAGCTTATTCAAATTCTGAGAAAGATTGCATGCTCCCACTATTATAGGATTCTTCAACTGAAGTCCCATATATTTTGTAGTTAAGTCTGCCATAATATAGAAGTTTTTAAGTTATACTATATTATAGAACAAATTACAAAAAAAAACGTTCATGCAAAATAAACTAATAAATGAAAGGAAGGATTATTTCAACCCTCGTACCCCTTGGCTGGCCTTTTTCATCATACAAATCCACATAATTAATATCGATTTCATCACTATAAAGAGAATTAAGTACTTTGATTCTATCCTCAGTAATTTTTGAACCCAGCGACTTTTTTAACGGTCCTTTACTCATCTTGATTTCCTCTGCCCTTTTTCTTCCAACTCCATTATCCTCAATGATACAAAATAGTGAAGTGTTTTTTAACTGAACTTCTATTTTAATAAAACCTTTATCCTTTTTATGTAAAAGACCGTGTCTTATTGAGTTTTCTACATAAGGCTGTAAAAGCAATGCCGGAACTTTATATTCATAAGTGTTCAAAGTATCATCAATCTTTATTTCATAGCTAAAAGATTCTTCGAACCTTAAGGCTTCCAATTCCAGGTATAAATCCAGTCCTCTTATTTCATCTTCAACAGGGACGAAAGTATGTTGAGAATTATCCAAAACAATACGCATTAACTTCGCAAATTTTGTCAAATACTTTAAAGACGAAGTTGTATCTTCATCCAAAAGAAAATACTGAATAGAATTTAAAGTATTAAAAATAAAATGAGGGTTCATCTGCTGTCTTAAAATCTTCTGCTTATAAGCATTAATATCGTTCATCAGGACATTGCGCTTGCGTATCATTTTAACCCGGTAATAAAAAACAACAAGACCTGCTCCCCCTAAAATTAATACAAGCAAAACCAAAAACCACCAGGATTGCCAAAACGGCCTTTGAATACTAAACTGAATAACTGCAGGCTCTTCACTCCAATTACCATACTCATCCTGAGCTTTAACTTCGAAAGTATAATGACCCGGAGATAACGAAGGATAGGTTGTTGTATTTTTATTTGTATAATTCCAATTGGTATCCAAACCCTTTAACCTGTATCTATATCTTACATTGCCTTTACTTTTAAAAGACAAGCCCACAAAATTTACAGATATATAATTTTCATTATTGCTAAGTTCATAATAAGGCTCAACTATTGTATCCAACCCGTTTACTGAAACAGAATTAATATAAGTTTTTGGGGATGTCTTTTTGGATTTTATTATATGTTCTGGGAAATAAGTCATCCCCTTTGTTGTTGCTACGTAAATTAAATCATCTTTTATCTCAATATCATTGACCTGTGAATATGGCAAGCCATTTAATGAGGTTAAGTTCACTATATCAAATTCTTGATTTGAACGATCTGTAAAATCAATCCGGGACAAGCCCTTGTTAGTGGCAGTCCAGATAACAGAATCTTTAATTTTAAAACTTCTGACAGAATTATTCACAAGACCATCTTCTTCAGTAATTTTAAAAAATTCATTATCAGAAAGAAAAATTAACCCTTCTCCTCTTGTTGCAATCAGTAAATACTTATGAAACTTTTCAATATGAGTTATTCTTACATATAAATCGGAGTGTTCTTTACCCATGTGAGTATATTGTCCGTTTTCATATTTCCACAAACCATCAATACCACCCAGGTAATACACTTCACTTGAATCGTGGTAAATGGAAGTAATACGCATACAAAATGAATCCTGACGGCAGGAGCGATACACAGGTTTCCAATTGACAAACTTGTCAAGTCCCTCAGAAGAAGAACAAACCAAAGAATCCTTGCCCATTATCAGAAAATCCAATGGAGGTCTGTTAATTAACTGTTTTGTTGTTAGATTTTCCTCCACAGAAAAAAGCCCATTATGTAAAGAAACCAATAATCTATCACCATATGAATCATAATCCAGTTTATGCAACCCTTTGGTTGTTTCTACATTAAGAGAAATGTTTTTTATATTTCCATTTCTGTAGCGAGAAATATAAGCTGAGTTATAACCGAGCCAGATATTACCGTTTGGATCAGCGTCAATGGCCTCAATTTTGTTTGAATGTAATCCCCTTTCCTTATTTAGATGATACATCTCTATATTGGGCGTATAAAAGACCCCATCATCGAGGGTTGTAAACCAATGGGCTCCCTCTCTGTCTTTCATTACAGAGGAAATTGGTTTTCCCTGTAAAAAAGTTGACACGATTTTCAGATTATCCAGACGAACCAGGTGCACACCGGAAGTAGTTCCAACCCACATTTGATCATTGCCTTCCCTGGAAAGCCAGATAATTTCAACTCCTAAATCGTTAATATCTATAACTTTTTTTTCAGTGAGCTTATAAATTTTTTTATTTTGTGCAAGGATGATGTAATCGCCTATTTTTTCTGTAAAAACGTGACTCTGGCTTGGACCATCATCTTTGAAAGCTTCATGATTGATAGAAAATATACTATCCTGTGTATGTATATCAATCTTTGAGAAATCCATCCTTCGATGAACAGAAAAATAATTATCATCGATTTCAAATATGTCCAGAGCATTGTCCTCTGCATTATTCAATCTGTCAATATTTCCAGAGCTATCAATTCTTATAAGTCCGAAATTGCGGATTCCATAAGAGATGTTATCATCTTCATCTACATGAAAGACAGTTTTATTCTGCAACCGGTTTCTGTTAAAACTGTTAATTAATTTTTCATTATGCTCATAAGCATGAATTTCACCCTGGTAATAATAGCAAAGCTTCAGAGAAAAAGAAGTAAACCATATTCTACCCTTGTAATCTTCATAGATATCAAATACAGTATTATCTACCAGGCCATCATCAAGTGTATAATTGGTGAACTGATAGCCATCGAACCTGCTTACGCCAAAATCTGTGGCAAACCATATATAATCTTTTGAATCCTGGTAAACGTAATATACTTCATCTGAAGGTAATCCATCTTCGATATTATACTGATCATACAATGGCTCCTGTGAAAAAGCATAAAAAAAGCTAAAAAAATTAAGAAAGAAAATAAGGAATAATCGTTCTAACATCAGACTTCCCTGCCTCTAGTTTTTATTGAGAAAAATGCTTGTAGACCTAAATCAATATTATACGATAACGATTTAAGTTTTAAAACGTTTCAGTTTAATATTAATTATTGAGTAAATATACCAAAAAAAGAAGCAGGCCAATATGACCTGCTTCTTAAATTTTTAAACGAAACGGATTATTTATTCAGAATCCGCCATCTTTTTATATTTATTATATCTCCATTTTGCATCTTCCTCCACTTGCTTGAATAATATTTCAGCTGATTTTGGGAACGATTTCTTCAATGAAGTATAACGTACTTCACCGTTCAGGAAATCCTGGAATTTGCTCCAATCCGGTTCTTTTGAATCGAGAACAAAAGGATTCTTACCTTCTTTCTCAAGAACAGGATTATATCGGAAATTCTGCCAGAAACCGGCTGAAACAGCCTTTTTCATTTCATCCTGTGCTTTACCCATTCCACCTTTGATACCATGGTTGATACAAGGAGAATAAGCAATAATTACAGAAGGTCCGGGATATGCCTCAGCTTCTTTAATCGCCTTAAAGAACTGATTCTGGCTTGCTCCCATTGCTACCTGGGCAACATAAACATGACCATAATTGATTGCCATCATTCCGAGGTCTTTTTTCCTGGTTTTCATACCAGAAGCAGCAAACTTAGCTACTGCACCAGCTGGTGTTGCTTTGGAAGCTTGTCCACCAGTATTGGAGTAAACCTCAGTATCGAGTACCAGTAAATTCACATCTTCGCCGGTAGCAATTACATGGTCAAGCCCACCATAACCGATATCATAAGCCCAGCCATCGCCTCCGATAATCCAAACGGATTTCTTGATGAGGTAATCTTTTAGCTGAAGGATTTCTTTTGCAATTTGGTTATCTTCTTTTTTAAGAGCTTTAACAACTTTATCTGCGATTTCTTTTGAACCCTCAGCCTTATCTTTATTATCAAGCCATTCTTTCAATACCGCTTTCGTATCAGAAGACACACTATCATCAAGAAGGACGTTCATCTTCAGGGCTATTCTGTTTCTCAGTTTATTAACCCCGATTGCCATACCATAACCATATTCAGCATTATCCTCAAACAGGGAATTTGCCCATGCAGGGCCTCTTCCATCTTTTCCTGCTTTATATGGTGTTGAAGGTGCTGAGCCTCCGTAGATTGAGGAACAACCAGTAGCATTGGCTATCATCATTCGATCACCAAATAATTGAGTGATAACCTTTATATAAGGCGTTTCGCCACAACCAGGACAAGCGCCATGGAATTCAAACAATGGTTCAGCAAACTGACTGTTCTTAAGTGTCTTCTCTTTAGGTACGATAGTATCTTTGTATCCCACTTTTTCAGACATGTACTCCCACTTCTCTTGCTGTTCCATCTGGGATTCCAGTGATTTCATTTCAAGAGCTTTATTTGGAGCAGGACATACATCAACACAGTTTTCACAACCAGTACAATCGAGCGGACTAATCTGAATTCTGAAATTGTATTCTTTGATACCACCTTTACCTTTAATAGTGTCAGTATCTTTGGGTGCATTTGCCAATTCTTCATCCGTTAAGAGGAATGGCCTGATAACAGCATGTGGGCAAACATATGCACACTGGTTGCATTGGATACAATTATCTGCTATCCACTCAGGGACATGGACTGCAACACCCCGTTTTTCATATTGAGTGGTTCCGGCAGGGAATGTACCGTCTTCTCTTCCCACAAAAGCGCTAACAGGAAGACTGTCTCCTTTCTGAAGATTAATAGTTTCAGCAACATTTCTGACAAATTCCGGCAGTTCTCTGCCATCTTCATCTTTAGCTGCAGGTTTGATATTCTTCCATTCAGCAGGAATTTCTATTTTTTCAACTTCTGCTCCGCGGTCTACTGCCTTATGATTCATATTAACAATATCTTCACCTTTCTTTCCAAATGTTTTCACAATAGCATCTTTCATTTCTTGAACCGCCTTGTCATAAGGAATAACGTTAGCAACTTTAAAAAACGCAGACTGCATAATTGTGTTGGTTCTTCCTCCCAACCCAATTTCCTCTGCAATCTTTGTAGCGTTAATGATATAGAAGTTAACATTCTTTTCTGCAAGTTGCTTTTTAAACTTATCAGGAAGTTTCTCCATAGTTTCTTCCTTATCCCATATGCTATTTAGCAAGAAAGTTCCTCCTTCTTTTATACCATCAAGCATATCATACTTTTGTAAATATGCTGGAACGTGGCATGCAACGAAATCAGGAGCACCCACAAGGTAAGATGAACGAATCGGATGATCTCCAAATCTGAGGTGAGAAACAGTAAATCCACCTGATTTTTTGGAGTCGTAAGAGAAATATCCCTGTGCAAATTTATCAGTTGTTTCACCGATAATTTTTATTGAGTTTTTATTAGCACCAACTGTTCCATCTCCACCAATACCATAAAATTTACCTTCAAATGTTCCTTCAGGTACTACACTCAATGGTTCTTTAGATGGTAATGAAGCATAGGTGACATCATCAACAATACTAATGGTGAATTGATCTTTAGGCTCGTTTTGTTTAAGATTTTCAAATACAGCAAGAATGTCTTCCGGCTTTGTATCTTTGGAGCTTAAACCGTAGCGACCGCCTACAATCAAAGGAGCATTTTCTTTGTTATAGAATAAATTCTTAATATCAAGATAAAGTGGCTCACCCATTGCTCCCGGCTCTTTTGTTCTGTCGAGTACTGCTATTCTCTTGACAGAATCCGGAAGTGCTTTCATGAAATATTTTTCAGAGAATGGACGATAAAGATGCACAGCAATTAATCCAACTTTTTCCCCTTTGCTGTTCAATTTATCTACAACTTCTCTGATGGTTTCTGTCACTGAGCCCATTGCTATAATTATGTTTTCTGCATCCTCAGCTCCGTGGTAATTGAAAGGATGATACTCCCTGCCGGTCATTTTTGTAATTTCCTGCATATATTCTTCTACCATATCAGGTATAGGCTCATAAAATTTATTGCATGCCTCTCTTGCCTGGAAGAAAATATCAGGATTCTGAGCGGTTCCTCTTGTCACCGGATGCTCCGGACTAAGAGAATTATCTCTGAATTTTTGCAGGGCATCATAATCAATAAGGTCTTTCAGATCTTCATTTTCAAAATATTCAACCTTCTGTATTTCATGTGAATTACGGAATCCATCAAAAAAGTGAACGAAAGGAATTCGTGATTTAACAGAAGTTAAATGTGCAACAGCAGCAATATCCATTATTTCCTGGATACTACCACTAGCAAGCAGAGCAAACCCAGTTTGACGGGTAGCCATTACGTCACTATGATCCCCAAAGATTGACAAAGCATGAGTAGCCACGCTACGTGCACTGACATGAAAAACACCGGGTAATAATTCACCAGAGATTTTATACATATTAGGAATCATCAATAACAATCCCTGGGAAGCTGTAAAGGTTGATGTCAGAGATCCCCCTTGTAAAGAACCGTGTACCGCTCCTGCGGCACCAGCTTCAGATTGCATTTCGGTGACTTTTACTTCATCACCAAAAATATTTTTTCTTCCGTGAGCAGCCCATTCATCGATATACTCCGCCATTGTTGAAGAGGGAGTAATCGGATAAATAGCGGCAACCTCACTAAACATATATGCAACATGCGCTGCTGCATAATTTCCATCACAGGTTATAATTTTCTTTTGTGCCATTTTTTTCTCCTTAATTTTTGGAACAACTATTGTACCCTACAAAAATATAATAAAAATTTCTTCTGGGTACATAAGTTGACGAAAATCAGAATTTCCTAATTATAATTCAGAAAGCTTAAAAATAATCACACTATATACTATGAATAAAAAATGCAGGCTGAAAACAACCTGCATACTTTATTAAAAATGCTATAAAACATATTTATTCGCTGTTCATAGAAATCAGGAATTCCTCATTGGTCTCTGTTTTAGCGATTTTATCCCGGAGGAACTCCATAGCCTCAACAGAAGTCATATCAGTCAGGTAATTGCGTAATATCCACACTTTATTCAGCACCTCTTCGTCAAGCAACAATTCTTCGCGGCGGGTACTTGACATTGTAGTATCTATTGAAGGGAATATTCGCTTGTTGGAAAGTTTCCTGTCCAGTTGAAGCTCCATATTTCCTGTGCCTTTGAATTCTTCAAATATGACATCATCCATTTTAGACCCAGTTTCGGTAAGCGCTGTCGCCAGGATGGTTAATGAACCACCTTCCTCAATATTCCTTGCTGCACCAAAAAATCGCTTTGGTTTATGCAGTGCATTAGCATCCACACCACCAGAAAGAATTTTTCCTGAAGCCGGCGAAATTGTGTTAAAAGCTCTAGCTAAACGGGTAATTGAATCCAGCAGAATCACTACATCGTGTCCACACTCTACCATTTTCTTGGCTTTTTCAAGAACAATATTGGCTACTTTTACGTGCCTTTCAGCCGGTTCATCAAATGTTGATGAAATAACTTCTCCCTTAACACTACGTGCCATATCGGTAACTTCTTCCGGTCGCTCATCAATAAGCAATACAATCATATATACTTCAGGATGATTATAAGCTACTGCATTTGCAATATCTTTAAGTAAGATGGTCTTTCCTGTCTTCGGCTGGGCTACGATCAAACCTCTCTGGCCTTTCCCAATCGGAGCAAACATATCTACCATTCTGCATGATAGCTTATCTTTACCGGTATTTGTAGTTAAATTGAATTTTTCTTCGGGGAATAAAGGAGTAAGGTAATCAAAAGGAACTCTGTCTCTTATAAAATCAGGGTCTCTCCCGTTAATTTTTTGCACTTTAATTAAAGGGAAATATTTTTCACCTTCTTTAGGTGGACGTATCGTACCCTCAACAGTATCCCCGGTTTTTAATCCGAAAAGTTTAATTTGGGATTGTGAAACATAGATATCATCGGGGCTGTTAAGGTAGTTATACTCTGCAGAGCGTAAAAAACCATAGCCATCAGGCATAATTTCTAAAACCCCTGAATTGGATATAATCCCTTCAAATTCATACTGGCTTCTGTCCTGAGTTCTTTTCCTTTGTTTGGTTTGCCCCCCTTGAGAAGACTTCTTTTCCCTTACTTGTTCTTCTTCTTTTTTGGTATCAACTTTTTCTTCTGATACTACTGAAGGCTTGTGGATTGCCTCTTCTTTTCTTCTTGTGTCAGAATCTGCCTGTACATTTGTATCTGCAGTAGATTTTTTTGAATCGGAAGAATGTTGTTCCTTTTGGGGGTTGTTTTGTTTATTCGGTTTGGCAGATTTTTTGGTTGATTTCTTCTCTTTTTTTTGGTCTCCACTTGCATTGATTGCCTGCTGATCCAGTATTTTATATATCAAATCCTGTTTACGTAAAGAATCAGCTTTTTTAACATCTAAATCCTTCGCAATCTGTCTTAATTCTGAAACCAACTTTTTGTTTAATTCAAGAATGTCGTACATAATTTTTAATTAATGGTAATTAAGATTAATAAATTGTTAAATTGTATTTTTTGTTTTAATTATAAGATATAAGAAATGGGGAAAAAGAATGATTTACCGAAAAGGAAATCTTGATGCAATAATAAAGATTTCATTGTAATTACCAAAATAAAACTGAAAAATATTTCAAAAAATTGCATTATAAAGGTAATTTTTTTTTTTTAATTCATGCAAATGATTATTTTCACATATTAAATTTAAACAATTTTTTATTGATTCTCGTATCAATAGGTGCTGAATTTAACCCCAATGAGACAACTAAAAATCATAAAGCAAGTTACCAACAGAGAAGCCCTGTCTGTTGATAAATACTTACATGAGATAAGTAAAGAAGACTTGCTGACTGCTGAACAAGAAGTAGAATTAGCGAGGAAAATAAAAAAGAACGATGAACAGGCGCTTGAAAAATTAATTCGTTCTAATCTGCGTTTTGTAGTGTCAGTAGCTAAGCAATATCAGAATCAAGGGCTCAGTCTACCCGATTTAATTAATGAGGGTAACTTAGGTTTAATAAAAGCTGCCAGAAGGTTTGATGAAACCCGTGGATTTAAATTTATCTCCTATGCTGTTTGGTGGATTAGACAATCTATCCTGCAAGCTCTTGCTGAACAAGCAAGAATTGTGCGTTTACCATTAAACAAAATTGGCTCTATCAATAAAATAAACCGCGCTCTTGCAGAACTGGAACAAAAGCATGAAAGAGAACCTTCCATCCAGGAAATATCCAAAACTCTGGAAATAGCCCCCGAAGAAATTAAAGAAGCGCTGCGCAATTCTAACAAACCACTATCAATGGATGCTCCTGTTAATGAAGAAGACCAGGATGACATGTATGACCTCATGGAAAGTGAAGAAAATCCTCCGCCAGATGAAAGCCTGATGAATGAATCGCTATACAGGGAAATTGAAAGGGCTCTTTCATCTCTTACGGAGAGAGAAGCCAAAATTATCCGCTTATATTACGGACTGGGAAATAAACACCCTTATACCCTGGAAGAAATTGGAGAAAAAATTAACTTAACAAGAGAACGTGTCAGACAAATTAAGGAGAAAGCAATTAAAAGACTGAAACATACTACAAGAAATAAAATTCTTAAATCTTACCTGGGGTAGCAGAGTAACATCAGTAAAATTCACCTACCTTTGCTCCACTGAATTTCAATAGCATGAAAGTTCATGATTATAATGGCTACTAATGCTAAGAAAGGAATTTTTATTACACCAGGTAAGTTCCTGCGAAAGTCAGAACATGGATTAACTCAATAATTAATATAATATTCAACATGAATTATACAAATTCGGAATTCCCATATATTTCAAACAAATCAGAAGGAACAGGAGGAAAAATAAAAACCTGTGAAGAAGACTTTATAGTAAACGAAATACCGGCTTATGAACCTTCGGGAGAAGGTGAACATTTATTTATTCATATAACAAAACGAGGGATTACCACCAAAGATGTCCAAAAAGCGCTGGCGAAAATATATAATGCAAACTTCAAAGATGTTGAGTTTGCAGGAATTAAAGATAAACATGCCCTAACTTCCCAATATTTCAGTGTGTGGTTGCGGAATGGACAATCAAAAAACCTTGCATACGAACTGGAAAAGAATATGCCCATTACCATAAATAACATGGAATTTCATAACAGAAAACTGAAAATGGGCCATCTAAGAGGGAATGCATTTAAAATTAAAATCCGGGAAATTAAAATGCCCCTAGATGAAGCTTATACACGTGCATGTAAAATTGCAGAAGAAATACATGAAAAGGGATTGCCAAATTTCTATGGAGAACAAAGATTTGGAAAAGATGGAGACAATGCTGAAAGAGGATTTCGTCTTTTAAAAGGGCAAGAAATAGTTCATAATAAATGGCTGAAACGATTTTTGCTATCCAGCCTTCAAAGCAATCTTTTCAATTACTATCTAACCAAAAGAATTGAAAATAAATTATTTGACAAGATTTTAAAAGGAGACATTGCCAAAAAACATGATACAGGAGGACTTTTTGTGGTTGAAGAAGTCGATGATGAACAAAAAAGGCTGGAAAACAAAGAAATATGTTTTACTGGCCCTATGTTTGGCAAGAAAATGAAACAGGCTGGTGATAAAGCTGGCGAATTGGAAGCATCTGTTTTACAGGAGAATGATATTACCGAGGAAGAGATAAAAAAAGCAAAATTAACAGGCACAAGAAGAGCAGGAATCATAATCCCGGAAATAAAAATTGAACAGCAAGAGGACGGGTTGAACCTGGAATTTTCACTGCCTAAAGGTGCTTTTGCCACTATAGTACTCAGGGAAATTATGAAAAATGAGGTAAATACCGATTAGTTTACTAATTTTACAGCAAAAAAATATGAGTCATCTTGTTGCTCCCTCCATGCTGGCAGCGGACTTTGCCAACTTACAGAAAGATATTGAAATGGTCAATCAAAGTGAAGCCGATTGGTTCCATCTGGATGTTATGGATGGAATGTTTGTACCCAATATATCTTTTGGAATACCTGTTATCGAAGCTATCAATAAATATGCAAAAAAACCATTGGATGTTCACCTGATGATTGAAGAGCCTGACCGGTATATTGAACTGTTTAAAAAAGCAGGGGCTGACATTCTGACTGTTCATATGGAAGCAAGCAAACATCTGCACCGCACCATTCAGCTCATACATTCACAGGGAATGAAAGCCGGAGTTTCTTTAAACCCACATACGCCAGTCAATACACTTGAAGATATTATAACCGATGTAGATATGGTACTTATCATGTCTGTAAATCCTGGTTTCGGGGGTCAAAAATTCATTCCACAGTCCATAAATAAAATCAGGAAGTTAAAAGAACTAATACAGGAGACAGGGTCAGAAGCAAAAATTGAAGTCGATGGTGGTGTTGGCTCATCGAATGCAAAAACATTGACAGATGCAGGGACAGACATCCTTGTGGCAGGGAGCTTCGTTTTCAAATCAGATGATCCTCTTCAAACAATAAAGGATTTAAAACACCTTTAAAAAATTGAATAAAAGGATTAGACAGGATTCAATAACACCAAAACATCCGGCTTATACAAACCGGATGTTTTTATTCTATAGACAAACATAGCTCTGTCATGATTTATAGCCTGAGATTATCATTTCCCTTTTGCATAATCTTCAAGATACTTATATCTTTCTGTCAATTGCCCGTTTTTAGTAATCGTCCCTCTTTCAATGATTCCTTTGTCATCATTTCCCAGCAGGTAAGGAAATACTTCATCAAGCAATGTCTCCCCAAATTCGTGTGAGGCATCCCTTGGCAACTCCCCTGGTAAATTATCCACTGCCATCACAGTAATATTTTTCTCGTCACTGAACGGGGGTTCCTCCTGCTCTGTAACCGGGTTATAGTCATAGAATGGATCAGCAATTGTAGATGCCCTCAGTGTTGAGGCTATTGGCCCATCTACATCGCAGCTGACATCAGCAATTACAGAAATTCTAAAATCCGGTTCTTTCATGTCTTCTTTGGTTATAAAATGAGGGGATTTCGGGTCCCAATAGTGGCATGCAATGTAAAGGTCGGTAACTTTTTGATAGGGTTTGAAAGTAGACTCATACTCTTCCGGGTGATCAAAAAAGTGCTGAAGGTCGAATTTTAACCCACGTTTGTGTCTGACATAATGCTCAGGATCCAGTCTGCATACTACCGGTTCGTTATAATTATTTTCAAGGAACTCTTCCGGGGTTACCTCCTTAATATTAAGAGCGCGTAAAGTTTCCATTGCACCCATAGCGACTCTTCCGCCACCTGTAATCAATATTTTCTTAGGTTTTAACCGAACCTTTTTAAGTCCGGCAAACATCTCCTCCATATCATGGCATTGGTGAGCAGGTTTCAGCTCAAATGAATTCATCCTTATTCCTCTTGCCCTCAAACCGTTATAAGCACCAACCATTCCAGCCCATCTTCCAAAAGCAATAATGCGTTTCCCTTTATAATCGGTTAAATATTCATAATCAATAAGTGTAATCCGTTTTTTAACGATCTCTTGCATCATTCTTTGGTTGTGGGGCTGCTTCTTTCCTACGTGGGCAAAATACAAGTATGTTTTACCAGGTATCAGGGTATTATAGTCAACCTCTTTGATGCCAAGCAAAATATCACAATCACTAAGGTCTTCTTTCATATTGAGCTCCAGGTAGCGATATTCATCATCAGTAAAACCTCGAATGTCACTGGGTTGAATATAAAGTTCGGCATCAGAAAAACGTTCGGAAAAAGTAAGGCACTGTGCGGGTGTTAGTGGAACTCTCCTGTCGGGAGGATTTTTAGTTTCCCGAAGGATTCCTACTTTAATTTTGTCTCTCATAAAAAAAGTTTTAGGGTTTGGCAGGTATAAATTTAACTTTTTTTGATGAAAAAAGGGAATAAATATAATACTATTTACCCTTTTGCGTTAAGATACATGGATTGTATGAATGGGAAGTAAGTTGCTCAATGAATCGCTAATCACATTTTTCGTTTTACTTTTATTAATTTTGGGAAATTTTGAGTTCTTTACATACACCATACGAGAATTAAAATATGGGGCTGACCTGGATTCGACGGCAGGATGAATCGGGATGTAAGCATGCCGAGCGTTGTGAATGAAGCTCGTAAATCTCAATTCACACGTCATTATTTAAATGGCAACGAAGAGTACGCACTCGCTGCGTAATCACGCTAGGCGGATTACGCTAATCCTGTGACAAGAGTCATGGGACGAGTCGCCTCTCCGGCGGCGCTGACCTGCCGCGGCCGGGTTCAGGGGTGAAACCGTAAAGCTGGTATAGCTTGAGTGTTGCCTCGGCACTCAGGTGAAACTTTTAGAGGCTGGGAAGCAATCAAGGTAAGTTCCCGACCATATTGCTTCCGAGACGGAAACAAGGAACTAAGCATGTAGAAAGCATGTCGGTTTCCTGTCCGGACGCGGGTTCGACTCCCGCCAGCTCCAC